>NZ_JAXHDD010000070.1:0-18121 GCF_037072025.1 Pseudogracilibacillus sp. SO30301A
AACTTATAAAACTCGCAATTATTAATAAAACTTAGAAAATAAATAAACTAAAAGCACTTGATTGTCTAAAATAGCAACAAATGCTTTTTCGTGTTTTCACATTCATAGATTAATACTCTATTAACCTTTATTGGCTATATGCCTTTCAAGGGGTAATTTGAATACGAGATTGGTTGCGGTGACATATAAATAAAGCTGCCACACTTACTATTCTTTTATATTTACATACTAGAAAAATATGGTAAAAGAAAATTTAACATTAGAAGTTAAGGAGAAGCAACAGTTTGGATTCTTTGAAAAAAACCTCGATAGGCAAGTGAATCGAATAGATTTTAAGCATTTCCACCAATGACAAGGATTCATCTGTTGAAAGATATAGTTTCCAGTCTTTTTGGTATGGCTAACGACAAAAATATAGTTTTACCTTTTCACTGATCCCTGGATAGTAAACCACGTCAAGTTTGTATTTTGAAAAATGTAAGGAAATCTCGCTACTTTAGTAATATTTTCCCATATCTTAATCCCCATGTATTTATTTTCCAAAAATGATATTCTAAAAGAAAATTAGAATGGGAGAACTATACTTTTATAACTATGTAGTTCCACCTATCGAAGGAAAAATAAAGGAAACGTTTATTAAAAAATATTTAGGGTTGGAGTTTGTCAGTCAGCAACTTTCCACCTGTTAAACTTACTATTTTGGTTGGTGAATTCGGCCAAAAGTTAACTATACATATACGAAAAAAATAGAAGGAGGCCAACAAGTGGGAGTTAATTTACAAACTTTAAAAAGTAGGAGATCAACTACTCTTCAGGGAATGAGTAATGCCAGGATGAGGATCACAGATTTAAAAGACAAATTAAACAGATTAAAAACTGCATCTAATGCATTAAATGGGCAAATAAGTGAATTAAACACGATTAAGTCTACAATTGCCAATCTACAAAACGATGGAAACATGTGGAAGGGGAAAGAAAAGTCAGAGTTTGATACTCATTATGAGCAGTATAAGACAAATACTCAAAATTATATTACAAAAACAGAAACAGCTAAAAGTGATATAGACGAAGAAATAAGTCGAGTTCAAATTGACTTAACTAATGCAAGAGCCGGTTTAGGTAATTTAACAAGCACACTAGAAAGTTTAAATCGACAAATTAGTCAAGCTGAGAAGGAGTGATAAAATGGGGAAAATCAGTATAGATATGGCTGAATTTAATTCTAATGTGTCAAGCTTGAATTCCTCAATTGCTGAGGTTGATACAGGAATCAGCACAGGTGAAACGTTTGAAACTACAAATTTAAAGCCTTTTACCGAAAATTTAGAAGTGCTCATCCTGCTGATCAATCAATTAGACGCATATAAAGCGCATTTTAAAAAAGACATTGATGTATTAGAAAATGTGGGTGAATCCCTACAGGAACAAGATAATAAACTTGCATCGAATCAATCAGCAGCTGCAAGCTCCGGTAGCTATAAGCCGATTCATGTTTAGAGGAAGGAAGATGAAAATTGAGTCTTAAAGTTGATTTGCCAGAAGTGATTGCCTTATCAGATAAGATTTCACAAGGGCAAGCAAAAGCTGAAGCAAGCCTTGCCACGGTTAAAAGGGAAATCGGGAGTTTGGACACATTGGAATCGTTTAAAGGGAAGTCTGCTGAGATTGCGAAATATTATTTTGCAGAACTCCATCAATCAATCATTGAAGCTTTTCAGCAACTTCTCATTGAAATAGATGCAGATTCTAATCAAAATATTAGCGACTTTTTAGGAAAAGTGGATTCAAGTGAAGGGGCGAAAGTATATCAATCGTATATAGAGGAACAAAAAGAAACCATTGAATCGACATACTCAGATTTTGAATCTCTTTCTCAAGAAATTAATCAGACGATTAACAGTGTTTCTGATCTCGTCAGTGTGATCAAACCAAATTTTCACGAGATAACAACGAAAAAAAATATTCTTACTCGAATTATTAATGATCTTGTTCAGAATATGGGCGATTTTTCTAATCAGGCTGACACTGCCAAAATGAGGGAGATGTTGAAGCATATTCAATTGTTAATGAATAATGCTCAAGCGAAAAAGGGTGAAGAACGATTTACAGAGTTTTATAGAGGAGATTCTGCAAAAGCGAAAAAGAAACTTGATAAATGGGTGGATAGTAAACGAGAGAAAACTTCACTTGAGAAATTAGCAAGTGGAGGAAAAGTTGTTAAAAATATATTTAAGTATAGTAATTATACAAATGTAGCTACTCAAGGAATAACCATGTATTCTATCTTGAGACATATGGGGAAAGAGCATTCTAGAGCGTTGAGGAAAACAGGATTACATTCTTTCTCAACGATGAATTATATCCGGTACAATAACCGGTTAGCTTTGAGTAATATTTATAAACTACCCAACAAGCATTTTATGCAGGTTTTCAAACAAGTAACAAAACAACGAATCAATCCAATTCAAGCTATTAAAAATTTAGCACCTTATTCAACTTTGCCTAATCCTAGTTTAGCCGGGAGCGATTTTGCCCATAAGCTGATGAAAAGTGAATTTATGAGAAGCCTGGACTTGAAAAGATTCCAGGAATTTAAAAGCTTACCTATTAAAGGTAGAGCCAAATCAATGTTTAAAACCTTTGGAAAGGAACTGTATGGTAACAAAGTAAAGATAACCCAAAATTTAATTAATCAAACAAATTGGAAAAAACCACAAACTCTTATGAAAGGCGCTTTAGAAGAAGTAAAAGGAAAGACAAAGGGACTAAATGTTTTAGGGAAAATTGGGAAGTTAGCAGGCCCTTTAGGTGCAGGTCTACAGATTGCAGATAATTTTAATGAGCATAAAGGAAACCCGCAAAAAGCAATTGTTGGGTCTGCTGTAGATATTGCGGGAAGCAGTGTTGCAACGGCTACAGGAGCTGCTATTGGATCAGCTTTCCTACCTCCAATTGGAACGGTAGTTGGTGCAGGAGTGGGGATAGGAATAAACTTTGCATTAAACATGAAATTAGGAAAACCACCAAAAAGTACGTTAGATCATATCAAAGGAGGTACAGATAAGGCAATTAATAAGATAAAAGGTTGGTTTAAATAGAAGGGAATGAAAGTATTTTGACGCAATTAACTGAACAAGAATTTTTAGATGTTAAGGATGAAATTAAAGACGGCCGACTTTCACCTGGGAGTATTCGTGTATTTCTAGGTGCGTTTATGTTTTTTTCACTTATAATGATAGGTGTCTCTTATATAGCTGCAAACGCTTCTAACACGGTCATTGGTTGGGAAAATTTATCAACTTTTTGGCAAACTGTATTCTGGTCACAAGTAGTTCTATTTGGATTCCAATTGATATTAATTTTCTTTGTTAAGGGTAAAATTAATTTCACACAAATAATTTTAATTATAAGTTATGTGATTTACACGTATAAAATGGTTTTAGATCCATTTGTTTTAATGTCAATGTTTGCAATGGATCGTGGCGTTTATGAGACCTTTGCTCCTATATTTATCATTATTATTATTGTTGGTTTTTTGTTACACCTTTATCTGATTCAGCGTTCTTTTAAAGATTTAAAAAAAGAAAAAAGCAACAAGAGGAAGAAAGAGAAAAATGGAAAAATCTCGTACGCATTTATTCCAATTCTATTTTTGCTCGTTTCTATTACAGGTTACATCATCAAAAATGAATTATTAGGAGAAAATGAGATATTATTTGGAACAGGTATATTTACATTCCTCTATATTGCTGTAATGATAGGGGCAGTCGAATTTGTGATGGGAGCCTACTGTGTCATTCGTTTTCCGTCATTTCGGGTAAATCCACCTTCAAATAAGAAGAAAAACGCTTGAAGAGAGAAGAAGGAATGAATCAATGATATGTCTCAGCTAACAGAAAAAGAATTCTTGGATATCAAAGAAGAACTTAAAGAAGGACGTCTTTCTCCAGACAGCGTTCGACTTTACTTAGGTATTTTCATGTTTGTATCATTAATATGTGTAGGAATTGCTTTTACTGTAGTAAGTGTAAGTGATTCTGTAATTGGTTGGACAAATTTATCTGTTTTTTGGAAGTCTGTATTCTGGTTGCAAGGAATTTTGTTTATACTGCAACTTATCCTTATTTTTAGTCAAAGGAAAAAGTGATTGGACGCAAATGTTGTTAAATATAAGTTATGTTGTTTTCACGTATAAATTAGCATTAGATCCTTTAATAATGACTTTAATGTTTACTAAAAACGATGGAGTTTATGAACAATATGCACCTTTGGCTTTAGCTATAGTTATTTTTGGGTTTGGAGTGCATTTTTATTTAATCAGAAGAGAATTTAGTGATTTAAAGCCGAAAAAGAAAAAGAAAAAAGAGAAAAATGGGAATGCTTTACTGTATGCTTTTGTTCCAGTGCTTTTTTTACTAGTTTCTGCGACAGGATACATCTTTAAACATGATCTGTTGGGAGACGGTGACACTCTATTTTTACTTGGAGTTGTGTTAGTAACCTCAACTGCTATATTGATTGGGGCCGTTGAATTTGTAATGGGAGCTTATTGCTTGATTCGTTTTCCATCTTTTCGAGTAAACTCCCCATCTTCAGAGAAGAATGCTAGAACTAACAAATCGTAAGGGATTGAAAGATTAAATGACTCAGTTGTCAGAAAAAGACTTTCTAGATATTAAAGATGAAATTAAAGACGGTCGACTTTCTCCAGACAGTGTTCGATTTTACTTAGGAGTATTTATGTTCTTCTCGGCACTTATGATAGGAATAGCTTTCGCGGTTGCAGCTTCAAGTAGTAGCGTAATTGGTTGGGATAATTTATCCGTTTTCTGGAAATCTGTATTTTGGTTACAGGCAGCTCTATTTTTATTTCAGCTTATATTAATATTTCTTGTTCGAGGTAAAAGTAACTGGACACAAATGTTATTAATTATTAGTTATGTCGTTTATACGTATAAAATGGTCTTAGATCCTTTTGTTGTAATGTCAATGTTTGCAATGAATGACGGTGTTTATGAAACATTTCTCCCTATCTCTGTCACAGTTATTATTGTTGGATTTTTGTTACACGTATATCTAATTAGGCGTACTTTTAAAGAATTAAAAGTCAAAAAAAAGAAAAAAGAGGAAATATCATGTATGCTTTTATTCCAATTCTATTTTTGCTCGTTTCTATTACAGGTTACATCATCAAAAATGAATTATTAGGAGAAAATGAGATATTATTTGGAACAGGTGTATTTACATTCCTCTATATTGCTGTAATGATAGGGGCAGTCGAATTTGTTATAGGTGCTTATTGTATCATTCGTTTTCCGTCATTTCGGGTAAATCCTCCTTCAACGAAAAAGAAAAATGCTTGAAGAGAAGAAGGAATGAATCGAAGCTATGGCGTTAACTGAAAAAGACTTTCCAGACATAAAGGAAGAGCTCAAAACTGGAAGGATTTCTTCAGAAGGTATTCGTGCTGGTTTAGGTGCTTTTTTGTTTTTTTCTGCACTTATGATAGGGATCGCTTATATGGTTGTAATGCAAGTAATATAGTAATTGGCTGGGAGAATTTATCATTTTTTGGTAAACAGTTTTTAAGTTACAAGTAGTCCTTTTTATTCTCCAGCTGTTTTTATCGTTCGAGGTCGCAGTAATAGGAGTTAAATCACGCTAATAGTGGATTCAAGTGAAGGGGCGAAAGTATATCAATCGTATATAGAGGAACAAAAAGAAACCATTGAATCGACATACTCAGATTTTGAATCTCTTTCTCAAGAAATTAATCAGACGATTAACAGTGTTTCTGATCTCGTCAGTGTGATCAAACCAAATTTTCACGAGATAACAACGAAAAAAAATATTCTTACTCGAATTATTAATGATCTTGTTCAGAATATGGGCGATTTTTCTAATCAGGCTGACACTGCCAAAATGAGGGAGATGTTGAAGCATATTCAATTGTTAATGAATAATGCTCAAGCGAAAAAGGGTGAAGAAAGATTTACAGAGTTTTATATAGGAGATTCTAAAAAAGCGAAAGAAAAACTTGATAAATGGGTGGATAGCCGACGCGATAAAACATCGTTAGAAAAAGTGAGCGATTGGGGAGATATTGCAAAGAATTATTTTAAATACTCGAGCTATACTGGAATGGCATCTCAAGTTGGATCCATGGCGATTATTTTAAAAACGATGACAAGGGATGAAAGAAGTAAGTTTTTGAAAACAGGCTTACACTTAGATCAAGATTCTTACATCCGTTATAATAACCTTTTGACCAATACAAACATATATAGAGTTACCAATAGGCAGTTTATGGATGTTGCAAAACAAATTGTAAAAGGAAAGATGAATCCATTAAAAGCATTGCAATCAGCTCCTTTTACTGATATTCGTGGAAAAAACGCCATGAAAAAGGAGTTTGCTAGACTCCTTGATTTACAGAAGTACCAAGACTTTAAAAAATTACCACCTGGCCAGAAAGCATTGAGTATGATGAAAACTTTCGGAAATGAATTCATAGGTGATAAAGTTAAAACTACGAAAAACATAATCACCCAAACGAACTGGAAAAAGCCACAAACACTTATGACCACAGTTGTTGACGAGGTTAAAGGAAAAACGAAAGGACTAAATGTGTTAGGGAAAATAGGGAAGTTAGCAGGACCTTTAGGTGCCGGACTTCATATCGCAGATAATTTCAACCAACATAAAGGTAATACACAAAAAGCAATTGTTGGATCTGCGGTAGACATTGCAGGAAGCAGTGTTGCTGCAGCAACAGGGGCTGCTGTAGGTTCTCTTATTGTACCGCCTATAGGTACCGTAGTTGGAGCTGGAGTAGGAGCTCTAGTAGGTTACAGTTTAAATATGAAGATGGGTAAGCCACCAAAAAGTACTTTAGACCATGTTAAAGAGAAAACAAATAAAGTGGTAAGTAAAGTGATGGGTTGGTTTAAGTAAGAAAGGATTGAAAATACCGTGAAGCAGTTAACTGAAAAAGACTTTCCAGATATAAAGGAAGAGCTTAAAACAGGAAGGATTTCTCCAGAAGGTATTCGTTTTGGTTTAGGTGCTTTTATGTTTTTTTCTGCACTTATGATAGGGATCGCTTATATGGTTGTAAATGCAAGTAATACAGTAATTGGCTGGGAGAATTTATCATTTTTTTGGCAAACAATTTTTAAGTTACAAGTAGTACTTTTTATTCTCCAGCTGTTTTTAATATTTATCGCTCGAGGTCGCAGTAATAGGAGTCAAATCGCGCTAAATGTAAGCTTTGTATTATATACCTATAAAACAGTTTTGGATCCGTTCATTATGACGTTAATGTTTGCAAAAGATAGGGGAGTATATAATGAATATGCACCCTTAGTTGGAATTATTATATTACTAGGATTCATTCTGCATTTTTATTTAGTTTTCAAAGCTTTTCAAAACATTAGAAATGAGCAAAGTATAAATAGAGAAGTAAAAAAAGAGAAAAATAATAAGTCTTCGTTTACCGTGTTAATACCATTTGTTTTTTTGGTAGCTTCTATTACAGGATATATTGTTAACAATGATTTGTTGGGTGAAAATGAGATTCTATTTGGAGTTGGAATAAGTACACTAGTGTTTATAGCTATCTTAATCGGTGCTATAGAATTTGTAAAAGGCGCCTATTGTGTCATTCGTTTTCCATCGTTTAGAGTGAATCCTCCTTCAACTAAGAAGAAAAATGCTTGAAAGAAAGGAGTGAGCCTGTGAATGTCTAAATTAACAGAAAAAGATTTCATAGATATTAGAAAAGAAATCAATAATGGACGGCTTTCTCCAGGAAATATGCGAGTAGGTCTCGGAACTTTTATGTTTTTTTCCGCTTTAGCGATAGGGGTAGCATTTGCAGTAGCCGCATCGGCCAGTAGCGTTATTGGTTGGGAAAATTTATCGGGGTTTTGGCAAACTGTTTTTAAATTACAATTAATTCTTTTTCTCTTACAAATCATTTTGGTGTTTTTTGTTAGAGGGAAAAGTGGTTGGTCACATGTTCTTTTAAGTATAAGTTATGTGTTTTATACGTATAAAATGGTTTTGGACATTTATGTCACCTTATCGATGTTTGCAATGAATGACGGTGTTTATGAGGAATTATCACCTATAATTTTAATTGTGATAATAGGTGGTTTTGCCTTTCATTTCTATCTAGTTTATCGATCCCTTAAAAATAAGAAAGTCGAAGCGAATAAAGAAAATGAGAAAGGTAAAAGTGGTAGATTAATTTACGTTTCGCTACCTATTATATTTTTTCTAGTATCTATTACTGGATATATATTTAAGAATGAGATATTAGGGGAATATGAAATTTTATTTGGTTTAGGTATTTGTACGTTTCTTTTTGTTGCGGTGTTAATTGGTGCAGTCGAATTTGTAAAAGCAGCCTATTGTGTCATACGCTTCCCATCGTTTAGAGTAAATCCGCCTTCACCTAAGAAGAAAAATGCTTGAGCAGAAAAGAGGAATGAACGTATGACATGGCAAAATTAACTGAAAAAGACTTTCTGAATATTAAAGATGAAATGAAAGAAGGACGGCTTTCTCCTGCTACTATACGTGGAGGATTGGGAGTCTTTATGTTTTTTTCGTTGCTTGCAGTGGGGATTGCTTATATAGCTGCAAACGCAAGCAATTCGGTAATTGGATGGGAAAATTTATCGAGCTTTTGGAAAAGCGTCTTTATCTTAGAAGCTGTTCTGTTCTTTATCCAACTGGCAATCATCATTTTAATTCATGGGAAAAATAATTGGACACATATTGTATTGACTATTAGTTATGTGTTTTATACATATAAGATGGCTTTAGATCCATTTGTCGCCATGTCTATGTTTGCTAAAGATAGGGGAGTCTATGAGATTTTTGCTCCGTTAATAATATTAATTATAATACTTGGCTTTTTACTTCACTTATTTCTTGTTTGGCGTTCTTTTAAGGGAATAAAAAAAGAAAAGGATAAAGCAAATGAGAAAAGAGGGAATCAACTATATGTATTTATACCAGTTCTTTTTCTCCTTGTTTCTGTAACAGGGTATATTATCAAGAATGATTTACTAGGAGAAAACGATGTATTAGTTGGAATGGGAATTTTCACTTTTATATATATTGCTTTGTTAATCGGGGCAATAGAATTTGTGATGGGAGCCTACTGTGTCATTCGTTTTCCGTCATTTCGGGTAAATCCACCTTCAAATAAGAAGAAAATCGTTTGAAGAGAGAAGAAGGAATGAATCAATGATATGTCTCAGTTAACAGAAAAAGAATTCTTGGATATTAAAGAAGAACTTAAAGAAGGACGGCTTTCTCCAGATAGCGTTCGACTTTACTTAGGTATTTTTATGTTTGTTTCATTAATATTTGTAGGAGTTGCTTTCACTGTAGTAAGTGTAAGTGATTCTGTAATTGGTTGGACAAATTTATCCGTTTTTTGGAAGTCTGTATTCTGGTTGCAAGCAATTTTGTTTATACTGCAACTTATCCTTATATTTTTAGTCAAAGGAAAAAGTGATTGGACGCAAATGTTGTTAAATATAAGTTATGTTGTTTTCACGTATAAATTAGCATTAGATCCTTTGATAACTGCTTTAATGTTTGCTAAAAATGATGGGGTTTATGAACAATATGTACCTTTGACTTTAGCTATAGTAATTTTTGGGTTTGGGTTGCATTTTTATTTAATCAGAAGAGAATTTAGCGATTTAAAGCCGAAAAAGAAGAAGGAAAAAGAGAAAAATGGGAATGCTTTACTATATGCTTTTGTTCCAGTGCTTTTTTTACTAGTTTCTGCGACAGGGTACATCTTTAAACATGATCTGTTAGGAGACGGTGATATTCTATTTATACTTGGAGTTGATTTGGTAATATTAACTGCTATATTGATAGGGGCCGTTGAATTTGTAATGGGAGCTTATTGCTTGATTCGTTTTCCATCTTTTCGAGTAAACTCCCCATCTTCAGAGAAGAATGCTAGAACTAACAAATCGTAAGGGATTGAAAGATTAAATGTCTCAGTTAACAGAAAAAGACTTTCTAGATGTTAAGGATGAAATTAAAGAAGGCCGACTTTCACCCGGGAGTATTCGTGTATTTCTAGGTGCTTTTATGTTTTTTTCACTTATAATGATAGGTGTCTCTTATATGGCTGCAAACGCTTCTAACACGGTCAAATGAATTATTAGGAGAAAATGAGATATTATTTGGAACAGGTATATTTACATTCCTCTATATTGCTGTAATGATAGGGGCAGTCGAATTTGTTATAGGTGCTTATTGTATCATTCGTTTTCCGTCATTTCGGGTAAATCCGCCAAATACTAAAAAAATAAATCAAGTTTGAATTAACAGGAGGAAATTTTATATGATCGTTAGAGAAGGTTCATTAATCATTCAGAATGTAATTTGTGTAAATGAGGTCATTCCGCATGAAGATTGGTTTAAACCAATTTTGGGATTACGACATAATTTGGTGAATGAAGATATCTATTATACGAGCCCGGTTATTTTTAAAATGAAAGATCAAGAGGACGATCCAAATTACGGTACATATACGTATTATATTGGTCTAAACTCGCAAGTTGATGTACCAAAAGATGCTTTTTTTGAACAAGTAGATGTATTGGAGATAGGACCGGCTATTTATGTTCGTTGTTCAGAGACAGAGGAATTGGAAGATGCATACACTTTATTAGAAAACTATGCAAAAGAAAAAGATTGGAAGCTTGATCCTGCTTTTTACCACGTGACATTTGATTTGTTTGATGATGTCATTATTGATATTTATGCGAAAGTGGAAGCAGGTGACAACACATCATGGTAATAGAAGGTGAACGAATTATGTACCGGAATGTTGTTTGGCATTCCTATGAAATTCATTATACGGATTTCGAACGTGCATTAGATGATTTCAACGATAAACTTGTTCATGCAGGACTGTCGATTAATGGACCGTTGTTTTATGCATTGCATAATGCTCCTTTAGAAGAGATAATGAATGTAGACTTCTATATTCCAGTTGAGCAGACCTATGTTCCTAGAGATACTCGTTTATTATTCCAATCTTATTTTTATATTGATGGAATGTTGATGACGAGAGTAAAAGGGGATTTTCAGAAAAACACAGAAATTGGATATGAGAAAATTTTTACATATGCCATCGAAAACGAGTTGCAAATATGTTCTCCAATGTATCATATCCTTCGTGGAGATGAAGATATACAGTGGGTGGAGTTGAAACTGAAAGTATTTGCAGAAGAAGAAGAATTAACGGATCAAGAAGTAAGTTTATTAGAAAAATATACACATAGATTAGCGGATTAAAATAGCAAAGGATGGGGAAAATGGCAACAGAATCAAATGGAGATTTAACTCTCCAAGTGTTAAATGTTGATAAACAAGCGGGAATCACGGTGGATAACAATGAGTTTTATCAAGCAGTTTCAGAAGTGATTAAAGCGAATCCACAGATGGGTGCGCCAAATGATTTCAGTCTATATCCGTATAGTATTTTGGAGAACAATGAAGGCGAACCAGCTGTTTTATGTTTTGTAATTAACCGACTCGAAAAGCCGATTCAAAAGATTATTTTTGACTTGACTTTAGGAACAAAAGATGGAGAATACATCTTTAATGATGTTGCAGTTGATTTGCGAGAAGAGTATATGGGTATTTTGGAGAGAGATAGTGTCGTACCAATTTTATTAAATATTGAGGAAAAAGATGTTGATCTCTTTTATGAACTGGATGATGAGAACGTACTTTTGAAAATGGAGAACTTCACCATTGATTTTGTTGAAATATAAATTTTGTTAAAAAGGACATGATTTATTTGAAATGTACCCTTTGTAAAGGACAAAAAAGACTTTAAGCTACATTGAAAAGATGATTCCTATATTGGACTGGGGTCATCTTCTTTAAATTCCATTGATTCCGTAGTTGTTGTAGTAGGTCATATAGCTCTTAACTTCACGTTTTAGTTTATCCAATGTTTCGCAGGATTTAATATATGCTTCGTCTGTGAAGTGTCTAAAAACTGACTAAGTACTACGAAGTAAAAAAAAAGCTCACCAGGTATAGGGAAACCCAATTCTCATCAGGTACTGTGAAACAAAGAAGGTATTACGACGAATAAGGAAGAGCGATAGAAGATATAGACTTTAATCATTCTGATGATGGAACACATATAGGCATAAATGAGATTGGTCAAAAAAATCCACCGAGACAAAAATCGGAATAAGGAAAGTTACTAATGTAATTGCTTAAGAAAGTTAGATGAAAAATTTCCCGAATTAGAGAAATATAGATATAGCAAAAAGTTGTATTGATTTAAGGAAATAGGATATTCGATCAATATATTAATAGATAGGTTCAACTTCATAAAATTTTTGGTTGAAATATTGATGTATTAGTCGAAGGTGATCCATTTAGTAGTTGATTTATACAGTTGAAGTAAACTGTGATGTAACTATTTAATTATCACTGGAAAGAATGACTCGACCTCCAAGACGTCGAGTCGATTTCCAAGATGTCGAGTCATTCTCCAAGACGTCGAGTCGATTCCAAAGAAGTCGAGTCGATTCCAAAGAAGTCGAGTCGATTCCAAAGACGTCGAGTCGATTCCAAAGATGTCGAGTCATTTTCCAAGACGTCGAGTCGATTTCCAAGATGTCGAGTCGATTCCAAAGACGTCGAGTCATTTTCCAAGACGTCGAGTCGAATCCAAAGATGTCGAGTCATTTTCCAAGACGTCGAGTCGAATCCAAAGATGTCGAGTCATTTTCCAAGACGTCGAGTCGATTCCAAAGATGTCGAGTCATTTTCCAAGACGTCGAGTCGATTTCCAAGACGTCGAGTCGATTCCAAAGATGTCGAGTCATTCTCCAAGACGTCGAGTCGATTCCAAAGATGTCGAGTCATTTTCCAAGATGTCGAGTCATTTTCCAAAGACGTCGAGTCGATTTCCAAGATGTCGAGTCATTTTCCAAAGACGTCGAGTCGATTTCCAAGATGTCGAGTCGATTCCAAAGATGTCGAGTCATTTTCCAAGATGTCGAGTCATTTTCCAAGACGTCGAGTCGATTTCCAAGATGTCGAGTCGATTCCAAAGACGTCGAGTCATTTTCCAAGACGTCGAGTCGAATCCAAAGATGTCGAGTCATTTTCCAAGACGTCGAGTCGAATCCAAAGATGTCGAGTCATTTTCCAAGACGTCGAGTCGTTTCGCAATATATGAGTTGCCCCCCTGGATATAGAGTTGATACATAGCATAACAAGTAGACTCTTATGTCGCAGTTTATGAATGCTGCAACGTAAACAATATACACATGTGGAACAAACGGAAAATCCAATTAGTTCCTATTAAAGATATGTTGAAGTGCCTCTTCTAAATAGGGATACTGAAATGTAAACTGTTGATCAATCGCTTTTTGTGGAATAATATATTGCCCTTTTGTTATAAGTTGATGCATGTCACCTAAAGCAATTTGCAAAATTGGAGCGGGTGTACAGATTAGCGCAGGACGCCGTAAAACTCGGGCAAGCGTTTTAATAAATTCAATATTGCGCTGTGGATTTGGGGCAGTAACATTAATTGGCCCTTTTATCGATGGTTCAACCAAAGCATAATAAAGCAAGTTAATACAGTCACTAATATGAATCCAAGAAATCCACTGTTTGCCATCACCGATTTTTCCACCTATAAATAATTTAATCGGCATTGTCATTAGCGGTAGTGCTCCATTATCTCGATCCAAAACAACACCAAATCTTGTATAAACAGTCCGGATGCCTAGATCTTCTGCATGTTGAGCAGTATTTTCCCAAGTAGAGACGACGGAAGCCAAAAAGTCATCGCTCGGATGGGTCGTATTTTCTGTGAAAATTTTATTACTCTGAGTGCCGTAATATCCAATTGCTGATCCTGACAAAATTACTTTCGGTTTCTTTTCCATCTGTAGCATCATATTAACCAATCGTTCTGTTGCTTCTATGCGGCTAGCATAAATCATTTCTTTTTTCTTTTTAGACCAATAACCGAATAGAGATTCGCCTGCCAAATTGACTACAGCATGGATAGTTGGTAACCTCCTTACTGGATATTCAAAACTAATATAAGATACGGATTCAGTATCTTTATGCGTTCTAGGATAACGGGTTATTACATAAACATGATGACCTTCATTAACTAATTTGTTTACAAAACGACTTCCAATAAAACCAGTTCCACCGGTCATTAATATATTCATCTAACCGCCTCCCTTAAAATAAACTGCATCTCTTTATATTCATGTTATGATATAGACAGAGGTGAGTCAATTGCCAACGATTACAAAAATTTCTAAACAGAAAAAATCATCCGATCGATATAATATTTTTTTAAATGATAATTATGCGTTTAGTGTTACGGAAGATATTTTTATAAAATTTAATTTACGAAAAGGGTTAACGTTAACAGAAGAAGAGATTGAAACAATAAGAGAAAATGAAACATGGCACTGTTTTTACGTTGAAGCTATCCGTTTTTTAAGTTATCGGATGAGGTCGAAACAGGAAATGCGCAATTATTTAAAAAAGCAAGAAGTTGCACCAAGTATAATTGATGAAATTATTGCAAGACTTGAAAAGGAAAAATATATAAATGATATAGAATTTGCGAAAGCTTTTGTTAGGGATAGAATGAGCCAAACATCTAAAGGACCAAGACTAATCGTAAAAGAATTAACGGACAAAGGAGTAAAAGCGGAAACAGCAAATGAAGCAATTACTCTGTACAGTTACGAAAGACAATGTCAAATTGCGTTAAAATGGGCACAAAAACAGTTAAAGCGAAAGAGTAATAAATCATATAAGAAACAAAATGAAGCACTCAAAATTAAACTAATGCAAAAAGGTTTTGACAGCGATGTGGTAAATGAAGTTTTTGATGAAATTAAACCACCAATTGACAAAGAAGCAGAATTAGCAGCTTTAGAAGTACAGGCAAAGAAAATATATAGACGTTATGAAAAAAAATACCAAGATAATGAATTAATCATGAAATTAAAAGCAAGTTTATATCAACGAGGTTTTCAAGGGGATTTAATTAACGAATATATAGCGAAATTGGACAAATAGTTGTAAAATAAACCATGTAAGGGGATGAAAAAATGAACTATCGTTATAGTGATTATACTGTAGAGCAGTTGCGACAGGAGCTTGGAGAATTAAAAGAAAAAGTTCAGAAAGCGGAGCAATTAGGTGAAATTAATAAAGTTGCGATATATGAAAGAAAAATGCAAGTTGTATCGTCTTATATGTTGAACCCAGACGAATTTCATCCAGAAGCTATTCACGAATTGAATGGGGATCCGGGGTATACCTTTAAAATCAATTATATTAATGGTGTTATGGCTTGGGGACATCGCATAAATTTGCTTGGTGAACAGTTAGAGAAAGAAGAAGCCTTACCAATCGCGATGCTCGGTGATAAAGTATTAGAAAAGAAATAAAAATAGTGAAGCGCATTTGCTGGATCTCAGATCCAAAAAAACGCTTCACTTTCTTTTTGTCCCGCTATATTCCATTTAAGTAGGATTATCTTCGAAAAATAACTTTTTCTGCAATTTTTGTTCAGAAAAAATCCAGCCAGTATATGAGCTAATAATACTTAAGTTATCATCAATTTGCGCAACGGCAACGAAAGGATAATACCCTTTTGAACGATAACGTAAATCAATAAAACGTACTTCCGTAAACCATTCGTATTCAACTATTTCCCAACGGTAAACGGGAGAAAATGATAGAAAAGCTTCAATGTTTTTATCTGTTTTAGCTATCTCAATAATTTCCGATTTAGGTAAATCAATTCTTTCAAATTCATCCATTAATTGAATATGTCCGTTGTCTACATTCCCTACATAGTAACGATCTTTTGTCGTGACCGCTACACGCCAGTAATTTTGCTTCATTGTCGGTGAAGTAGCTACTTGTTCTGTATTGGGAAAGTATTCTTCAATCTTTTTAACAATTTCCCTTTTATCAAAATAACGTTTAATATAGTAGAGGATGATCACAGCATAAATAATTAAGAAAGTTGTGCCGGGATTTGCCCCTAATATCCAAGCAATAATTCCTCCAACATGCAGAAAGAAAATATATGGGTCAAATGTGTTTATAAAACCTAATGCTACCCATTTATGTGAAAAAGGCCGAAAAGCTTGTGTTCCGTAGGCATTGAAAATATCAACAAATACGTGAACGATCACAGCAAAAAAAGTCCAAAGCCAAAGATGGAGGAAATTAATTTCTGGTGCAAATAAGTAAATAATTGCTGAAATAAAGATGCCCCAAAAAATTACTGCAGGAATGGAATGTGTTAAACCACGGTGATTACGAATATAGACTGCATTGTTTTTTAATTTTAAAATAGTATCAAAATCTGGTGCTTGGGAACCGACAAGTGTACCGACTAACACAGCATTAAATAAGGCCGGATCATTCGCTACAACGGGGTCTAGTGTTGCAAGCCCCCCTAATGCAATTCCCATGACAACATGGGTTCCTGTATCCATATATTGAAAATGTCCTCCTCTTAAGCTAAATACTTTTAAACTAATTGTAACATATAGAGGTGATAATGTGAGTGATAAAGCGTTACATAAATTTGACAATTTTTTGTTTCAAAAAAAACTTATATCTTGGTATTTGGAAAATAAACGAGAACTACCTTGGCGAAGGACAAGTGATCCATATAAAGTTTGGGTATCAGAAATTATGCTTCAACAAACTAAAGTAGATACCGTTATTCCTTATTATGAGAAATTTATGGATCATTATCCAACAATTCATGATTTAGCAAAAGCGGACGAACAGGAAGTTTTAAAAGATTGGGAAGGTCTAGGTTATTATTCACGGGCAAGAAATTTATTAGAAGCAGCACGAGAAGTAGTTGCTACATACGGTGGAGAAGTTCCCCAAAATCTAAAACAGCTTGGAGAATTAAAGGGGATTGGATCGTATACAAAAGGAGCTATATCCTCCATTGCTTTTAACCAACCTGAACCTGCAGTAGATGGAAATGTGATGCGTGTACTCTCCCGCATTTTATTAATAAAAGATAATATTAGTGAGCAACGAGTCAAAAAAAGATTTGAAAATATTGTACGTGAACTAATATGTGAAACGGATCCTTCTTCATTTAACCAAGGTTTGATGGAACTTGGAGCGCTAGTTTGTACCCCGAGATCACCCAGCTGTTTATTATGTCCAGTACAAGAAGAATGCCGAGCATTCCATGCAGGAGTACAAGAAACACTTCCTGTTAAGCAAAAACATAAAAAACAAAAAACAGTTGCTTATAATGTTTTAATTTTACGAGATAAAGAAGGAAATATAGGAATAGAACAGCGTCCAAATAAAGGTTTACTAGCAAATATGTGGCAGTTTCCGATGATTAGCTGCCATTTGGATGTACTTGAGAAAATGTTTTACACAAAACATGGCATAGAAATTAAACGGGAGAAAAAAATAGGTGAAGTTAAACATGTCTTCTCTCATAAAGTTTGGGATTTAACGGTTTATGAAGCTGTTATAATCGACGCGGTAATTACAGATTCACCTCTTCAATTTGTTTCTCATATGGAACTCGATCGATATCCATTCTCAGTTTCACATATAAAAATTAAGGAGTTTTTATCCAAATTATAAATTCCACATAATACCAATCCGCAGATTTGGATAACTTTTCTCAAGTTGGTTAAGTTAATAACTGCGGAGGTGATATCAATGGCTAATCGTAAATCCCCAGCGGGAACTAATGTAGAAAAAGTAAAAAAACAAAACCAACAGGCAGCTCAAGCTCAACCGGGTCAATTCGGTACTGAGTTCTCTGAAGAAACTGATCCACAATCAGTAAGACAAAAAAACCAGAAGTCACAGCAAAATAAAAAATAAATACATGAGACGAAAGCTTTCCCTTTGGTGGAAAGCTTTTCTTATTTTGTAAGTTAGTATAAAATTTGGGCGTCCTTGGATTCGTTCATTCATTTCTTCCAAACGGTTCTCATAAAAAAATCATGCGAACGTGTTCAGTTTGCTTTTCAATTATAATATATATGAATAATAT
>NZ_JAXHDD010000071.1:0-17928 GCF_037072025.1 Pseudogracilibacillus sp. SO30301A
ATCCGCAACGGGTGGGGCTAAAGTCCACAGGACTGGAGCTTTCGCTCCGCAATAATCATTAACAGGGAATCAGCAGGTATTTCATTATAGGGCGCTATTGTGGGGGAATACAGGCAGAAATTAATCGAACTTTTTTATAAAAAATGTATAGTACTTCACAAAGAAAGAATCCGTTTTGATAAATCCTAATTCAATACGGATTCTTTTAATTTTTATTTATAGAACCAATATGTAGTTTTTGAATTAGATTGAATTAATTGATTTCTAAAATGAATCAACTTTTTTACAGCAATTTCATTTCGTACCCCAAATTTATCCCTAATTAATGGTACACCTTCTTTAATAGTATGTATTTTGTATTTTTGTAACATAAAAGTAGGTATGCAGAAGTGAAGCATAAAATTATTTGCTTTCCATTCTTGATACTCTAAAAAAAGAGTGTTTATGTTTATTATTTGATTACCGTACTGTAAAAGAATGTGACAGAGTTCGTGTCCAAAATCTTCCCATTGTACTTCTGGAGGTAATCGGGAGTCAATGATAATTTCTCCTTTGTAAGTTCTGCTATGAATAGGAAGAAAGTGGATAGGGATTTTTAATAAATTTGCTATTTCTCTCATATCTAATTGACTAGGTTTATGAATGTTTAAATGATTGTAAAATTTTTTTATTGCGTCCTCTAATAGTGTTGTTTGATATTTCATAATTGATCACCTCTTAGAAACGTTTGTTCGATTGCGTGGTGTAAAAAAAGCTCTAGATATAGAGCCTATTTTTTTTTGTCTCTTTCTTGAATAAATTCCCAAAAACTTATTAATTCATTTATTTTTTCTTCTGGTGCATTCTGAAGGTCTTTAAAAAAAATTTGTGTTTTAGGGTCTAAAAATTCTTTCCACATTTCATCTGGGGAATTACTATGTTCATTTCCAGTAATTATATAATCAATTGAAACGTCGTACAAGTTTGCTAACTTTTTCAGTGTATCAAAATCGGGTTGTCTCTTAGAAGCTTCGTAACTTGATAAAGTATTATTCTTAATACCAACTTTTTCAGCGACTGTTATTTGTTTATAACCTTTTTCCCCACGTAACTTTTTTAGTCGTTCACCAAAGTTCATAAATTATCTCACTTCCTTATTATATATTGATATTCTACCATTATTTCGCTATTTGAGAAACTTTATTCACAAAATGAGAAAAAAGTTTAAAAAAACACTTTACTTTCTCGTAATGAGAATGTATAATGAAGTTAACTTCACAAAACGAGAACATATTAAAGGGTGGTGATGAATTGAGAAAAAGTTTAGGATTTCGTATACAGCGTTTAAGAAAGGAAAAAGGGTTAACCCAATCCTTTGTTGCAAAGAAATTAGGATATAAATATCCTTCAATAATTTCTGAAATCGAATCTGATAAAAAAAGGATTAGTGCTGAAAAATTATATCTGCTGGCAGAAATTTTAGATGTAGATATTAATGAATTTTATAAAGATGAAAATTCACAAAATGAGAAGGGTTTTTCTTTAATTTAATAATTTAATTATATTATTTTTAGGAGGTGAAACACAAATGAATTTTAAAGAAATGCAATTTCAAATGAATAAAGCAGTATCGCTTGCAAAAGAAATGGAAGGTGATTGGCAAGCAAGAATGAAGTTAGCTTTTAGATCGTTGAAAGTAGAATATTATTTTAATCAACCGATTTCAAAAAAGATTATTGAAAAGCTTTTATTACATGGTGTTTCTTATAGAAGAATATCTAAGAATTTTGATATTTCAAGAGAAGGAATTAATTCAATAATGGCATTTGATAACAAATGAAAAGTGTGAATTTATACCACTTGAAGAACTGGTTTGAGAATGCGTAAAGGGGAATGGTTCTTTGAAAACTATATATAGAATTTATGGATAATACTCATTGGTAGTCTTGCCTTTGCCATTTATAAAAACTTTACAGCAATAGATCAACACACGATACATGAAAAAGAAATCATTGAAACCAAAATCATGGATACAAATGCGATTGAAAGCTTTACAAAAAACTTTGTGAAAGACTACTATACTTGGCAAAACGAAAAGGAGTCCATTGAACAACGAACAGAAAAGATTAATAACTACTTGACAGAGGATTTACAAGCTTTAAATATCGATACGGTAAGAGATGATATTCCTACAAGCTCCAGCGTGACTAATATAGATATTTGGTCTGTGTCTTTAGAAAATAATACAACTTATTCGGTTGTATATGCAGTAGACCAAAAGATTACGGAAGATAAAAATAGTGAAAGAGTCCGCACCTCTTATCGAATCTTGTTACATCAAGATAATGTAGGAAATTTAGTCATTACACAAAACCCTACTTTATGGAGTATACCGAATAAATCGGATTATAAGTCACAACAACCTGAAAATAACGGAACAGTTGATTCCGACACGGTGCAAGAAGTGACCGAGTTTTTGGAAACATTTTTTTCTCTTTATCCGACTGCCACGGATAAAGAGCTTGCTTATTATGTAAAAGATCATGCCTTGCCATTAATTAATCAGACACATGTCTTTTCTGAATTAATCAATCCTGTATTTCAAGAAAAGGAGAATCAAATAAAAGTATGGGTCACAGTAAAATATTTAGATGAGACAACCAAAGCGACACAACTTTCACAGTATGAATTGATTTTAGAGAAAGATAGAAACTGGATGATTGTAAAATGAAAATAATCTAGTATATCGTCATGTATAAGATACACCACTTATTTTAGTAGGAAGTGAATAAGTGGTGTATCTTATTATGCTTATTTATACATAACTTGAAATAAAAAAACGATTTTATAATTGCCAGCCTAAAGTAATTGTTTTTCATTTGTAAATTTACTCCATATGGCTAGATAATTCATTTTATCTCTTTTGTAGGCCGACTTTCCGTTTTAATGCGCGTTATAATAATTAAAACTTTTTATTTGAGTGCATAAGGAATTAGGTTAATCGAGGAGGGATTCTATGATTAAAGATACGAAAAGGAACATTTATTAACACTTGTATTAAATCAAAAGTTGTATTTTTCAGAAATAGAAGAAAAACTAGTCAGAGTCACCTATAGTTTGCAGACAATGTTTATACAATAGATCGTGCTGTTCTCGAATTAATTAAAATTATTGATTTACTTGAGCTTGAACAGGAAGCTATCATGCTCGAAATTAATCGTATATTGAAATTATCTGATTAAGTATAACTCGAGTCTATAATTTAAAAAGACATTAAAAAGAATAAATAGAGCGAAAAATTGTTAACTCACAATTATAAAAATTATCTTAATCAATTTACCAGAGAATTTTTTTTATTAATAAGATTTATTACTATAGCATTTGAGAATATTTAAAGCTTTGTATTTATGCTTATTTATACCATTCTTTATTGAATAAATAATTGAACAGATCGTTACAATTCTATGACATGAACATGTTATCCTACATACTGAGGTGATTATATTGGCGAAAATATTAATCGTAGAAGATGAAATTCCAATTAACGAGTTAATCAAAAGAAATCTGCAATCCGTAGGACACGAATGTATTTCTGTGTTTGATGGAGAAGAAGCATTAAATGAAATATCAAAAAAAAACATAGATCTTATTTTATTAGATATTATGCTTCCAAAAATTGATGGTTATGATGTGTTTCAACAAACTTGCGGAGTTCCTACCATATTTTTAACAGCAAGAAATGGATTAACGGACAAGGTGCAAGGTCTTAAATTAGGTGCGGATGATTATATAGTCAAACCATTTGAAATGTTGGAGTTACTAGCTAGGGTTGAAGCAGTTTTAAGGCGTACGAAGAAGGTAAGTGATTCATTTGAACTTGATGGGCTTCATGTTGATTTTCCAAGTAGACAAGTGTACCTGGATGGAGATCTCATTGAATGCACACCTAAAGAATTTGATTTACTAGAAGTAATGATAAATAATCGTAATATTGCACTTTCTCGAGATAAGTTACTAGATCTTGTTTGGGGATATGATTTTATAGGAGATTCAAGAACGGTTGATAACCATATTCAGAAGCTAAGAAGCAAGTTCAGGTTGGAAGACAGAATAAAAACAGTTTATAAACTTGGCTATCGTTTGGAAGTGTGAAGATGAAGTCGCGGACTTTTTTACTAACACTCATACTCTTTCTTTTCTTTTTTAATAGTGGGATATTAATTGTTTCAACAATAACCCTCAAAAATAATCTAGCAGGTTTTAAAGATCAAAGTTTAAGAGAACATTATTTCATTGTTTCGTCATTTGTTAAGGATGTAAAAGCTCTGGAAGAAAGAGGCATCCCTCATGAGGATGCAGTGGAGTCACTTTATAAATCGTATGATCATTTTTATAGTGAACAAAAGGTAATTATTACAATCGCTTTGGACGGGAAGCAACTGTTTTCGGATGTAAATCATCATACTTTTAAACCTTCCGAAACTTCCAGACTGATGAAGAGCAATGAACGCCACGTATTAACAAAAAAAATTGATGGTAAGGAACATATTATTGTGGAAGGAGCTTTACCATCTCCTTATGATAGATATACATTTACATATTATTATGATATTTCTACTATGCTTCACTCGTGGCAGACAATGACAATGAAGTTGCTTATAGCAGGTATGTGTTTAGGTGGATTATTAGCCATTTGTTTATTCTTTGTTTTGAACCGCATTTTTAAGCCACTACAGGAAATATCCACTGTTTCTAGACGAATTGCACAAGGGGAGTATAATAATCGAATTACAATTAAAGGTAAGGATGAACTTGCCGAAATGGCGGCCAGCTTTAATCACATGGCAGAAGAAATACAAAATAAAATTCAGCAAATTACGGAAGCTTCCAAACAAAAGCAGCAATTTATAGACAATTTAGCGCATGAACTAAGAACACCGCTAACGTCTATTTATGGCTATGCGGATTATATTCAAAAGGTTGTTCGAACAGAAGAGGATAAATTATTTGCGACTAATTTAATCATGTCTGAAAGTCGGAGATTACAGAATATTGCTAACCGACTATTATATATGGCGACCTCTCGTGAAAATGTAATAGAGAGGGAAAACATTCAAATAAAAGAATTAATTTGTGGTGTTAAACAATCTTTATCTATGAAAGCGAACGAAAAAGGAATTGAATTAATCGATGAATGTAAGTTTGATACACTTTTTTGTGAGGCCGATATGATCCATGTTTTGCTCGTTAATTTGATTGATAATGCTATGAAAGCATGTGAAAAGAATGGAATGATCAAGGTGTCTGCACGGATAGAAAATGAGAAAAAGGTTATTTCGGTACAGGACAATGGGAAAGGGATGACAGCGGAACAACTTAATCATATAACAGAGCCATTTTATCGGATAGACACTTCACGTACTCGCTCGATCGGTGGAGCAGGATTAGGTTTAGCACTATGTAAGGAGATTGCAGAAAATCATGAGGCAGAGCTAAAGTTTATATCGAAGGAAGGAGAAGGGACAACTGTTAAAATCATTTTTACAACTCCATGATAAGTTTGGGACAGTTTGATAACTTACCATCGATACACTTAGTTTTGAATGCAAAATAATCAAGGAGATGAAGAGACGAGTATGATGATTAAAAAAGAAGTAAAGAGAATAGCACTTGGGTCGATAGTAGCTGTGATATCAACTACCGTAATTTTTAGCGGTGCAAGTCTAGGGGTAAAAGCATTAGAAGTTAGTAAAAATCAAGTAGTTAAAACTAATTATAACATCTTTGATAATGGATCGACGAATGGTAAAGTACCATTGGATTATGAACGACAAGATTACGAAGTGAAGTTAATTGGTAAAAACCAACCATCAGAAAATGATATGAAAATAGAGGAAGCGGCAGAGCTTGCTAGTCAGAATTTATGGAGAACTTTCCGTGTTAATTTAAGTGGTCAAACCATTGAAATGAACTATGAACCTGCTAGTAAAGTGCAACCACGGGCTACATGGGGGGCAACTGTTAAGATTAATGAGAATTTATCGTATGATTTCATGCTTGATGCTATAACAGGGGAAAGTTATTGGATAGAAAAAAGAGCATATCATCAGGCAGATATTAGTGAAGGTTTGAATAAGGAATTGCTACAAAATCATGAGGAATATCAACAGATAGTAAAAGAATTAGTTGAAAAGTATCAACTTTTACCAACGAAGATAAAAGCAATCGACTATATTTCACAAGGATATGATCGAAATGAAATCAATAATAAAAACGCTAATATTACGTTCCAAGTAACATCCGAAGATGATAAAAAGATTCAACTAATGATTTCCACATATAATAAAGAGTTGCTTTCTATAGGGTACGATGGCTGGCTTGAAGAAGCTGAACGGCTTGAACAACGATTAGAGAAAAATCTGAATAATGACGCTATACCTTTCAATATTACAGATGAGCTTGTTAAAGAAGTAGAGGAAACGAATACACCGATCATTATTAACGAGTAAATAGAAGATGGTTGCATTACCAAAAATTGGGGGAGTAATCTAATCTATTTCAATATTCTTAGCCAACGTTTAGGTATAGCTACAAACAGAAACTATCTAGAAATTCCTGGTTTTAAATACATTTACAAGTATTTCGTATTTGTAAGGGAAGGTGAGAAAACTAGAAGTAAAGTACTGAAAAATCACATTACCATTTTAGTAATAATTGATCTTGGGTATGGGAACACAATAGCATAAAAATAAGACGTTCAATTAAAATGGGCGTCTTATTTTTATGCTTGAAAATGAAGAGTAGAGGTGAAATATGACTAACGTTAGGATGTTTATTCGATGGAATGGATGTAATATAACAGAGGCATTTTATCGGATAGATACTTCATGTACCCGCTCGGTGGGGCAGGAATAGGTTTAATGCTATGTGAGCTGATTGTAGAAAATCATAAGGCGGAACTAAAGATTATTTTGAAGGAAGAGAATGGAGCAATTGTTAAAATGATTTTTACAACTCCATGATAAGTCTGAGACAGTTTGATAACTTCTTATCGATAAACTTAGATTTGAACACTGATGAGATGAAGAGGAGATGAAAATTGATGATTAGAAGTATAAATATGAAAAAATCAATACTTAACACCATGTTAATAGCTGGGTTATGTACCCTACTAACAGGATGTTTAGGTGTGAAATCAGAAAAAGAAAAGAACCATATGGATAAGAGTATAGAAAGTGAATCACCCGCAGATATATTTACTAATGAATCATCCGAACAGTCACTAGGTGCTTTTTCTTTTGGCCCTGTCTCGGATCATGATGAACGGGATATATATGAATACAGTGGAGAGGACATTCGTATTCCTTTCCAAGTAGCTGGAATGGACAAGAAAGGAAACTCAGATTTTGGCTTGCTTGTTTTTTTAGACGGGGTATCGCAGCCTTATAGAGTTGAAGAGAGTAATGGAACATCTAGTAAGGAACAGGTCATGCATAAATTCTATTTGGAAGGTGAAGAATCTAAACAATTTGAAATTGTGTTTACACCAATAATTGGAAAAAAAGGAGAGAAAGTTGCAATCGATTTTGCAACGGTTTTTCAGCCTAATTATGTCCCGGAGGATGAGACTGCAACGAATTATGGAGTATATCATGATTTGAATGCCACTCTTCCGCAAGAAGTGCATTTTAAAACTGACATTCCGAATTCTGCTAAACATAGTATCTATTCACAATCCACTATCCAAGAAATTCCGGAAGAAGTCAAGAGTCAAAATGATATATTCCAAATGGAAGGAAGCTCTGATATTTTTGATGAAATGACGGTTGTTGAATTGCTTCCTGAGGATGAGAGTAGTGAAATGATTTCTGCGAAAAATGGTAAGGCGAAGATGAAGTTTCGTATCTATGGTGGCCCTGAGGTAACATATCGCACTACGATTTTTGTAAATCATATCCCGGTTCAAGTGTTTGGTTCTGATTTCATAGAGACATCACTACAAAAAGGCAAGATGAATACAGTAGAGTTTGAATTGGATACGAGTACTCATGGGAAGGTGAATACGGTCTACGCCATTTCTGTTGTTGCAGGTAAAGGTTATTTGACTAATGATGCTTCCCCATTAAAAACGAAGTCAGTACTATTATTAAATGAATAGTAACGGAGATGTGTGCAATGAAAAAATTATATATGACATTATTCATCTTGCTATCTACTATGGTTTTACTTTCCGCTTGTTTACAGAAGGAGAAATTAGTTGACGATGCTGAGGATGAGAATAATCAAGAGAAAAATAATGCAATTGCTTTAAGTGATGATTTAAGTGAATTTGAAAATGTCGTTCATGATGTAACATTCGATTATGGAATCAATCGTCTCGTGTTATCTGATCTTGTAGCTAATGTTGAACTGGAGTCGATAGAATTAAATGAAAACAGCTTTGTTAAAAATATTATGAAATGGAGTCAAGGCTATGCTGTTGAAGTATTATTATCTGATGAGCCGGTCCAACATAAACAAACGTCTGAGCTAGATGTTGTCATGTATCCTGAGAAAATTAACGGGAATCGCATTCAATTATATAATGAAAATCTAAAGTTACAAAATGAAATCGATTTAACTGGAGTACTGCCTGATGAAATCATTGAAGGTGGAGCTGCTACGGCTGTTTCAAGTGATGGAAGTAAGCTTGCTTGGGCCTATATAACAGATTTATACGTATATGATATCAATGATGGTAAGTTGACCACTATTTTAAATGAAACAACGAATCAAGTGAATTTTGAGAAAATCGCATTTACCCAAGATGATAATAAATTAGTCTTCTTTGGTAGTCAGATTGATCATGATGAAGATGAACAAAGCTATGGAATGATTGAACTTGATACTAAAAAAATATCGCTTCATACTGAAAATCAATTTTGGGGTAGTGATATTCAAATATCGCCTCAATATGCAAGCATTACAGATGTGATAGACCCAGTGAGTAATACATCAAGTGGCAACGTTCTAATTGTTGATATTCAGACGGGAGAATGCTTTACAATGAAAGTAGATGGCACAGAAAGTACGATGGCTAGAATAACAGAGGACGGGAAGCATTTGCTTGTAGTGAAAGATTCGGAAAAAGGTAATTATCGAATTCGTCAATATCAGCTACAAACAGGAGAAGCAGTAAAAGAAACAAATCTTCCACCGATGGAGAAAGAAAGTAAAGTGCTAGCAATCAATGCAACAACCGACCCATCTGTATATCAAATTGTCGTGTTTACGGAAAATAAATATTACTTATTTTCATTTAATAGTGAGGAATCATAGAGATGGAACTTCAGTTTAATCAAGTTAAGAAAAGATATGGTAAGCAGTTGGCTTTGGATCACTTTAATGTGACTTTATCTGAAGGTGTATATGGTTTATTAGGTCATAATGGTGCTGGGAAGACAACATTAATAAATATTTTAATTGGAATTTTAGAAGCTACGGAAGGTAAGGTCCTATTGGACGGCATGGATGTCAAACAAATGGGAACAAAATATTTCGATCGAATCGGTTACTTGCCACAATACCCTTTATTCTATAAAAATTTCCGCATAGATGAGTTCTTGAAATATATGTGTGCGTTGAAAGGAATTCCAAAAAGTCAGGTGAAGAGCAGGATAGAGGAAGTACTAGAGTTAGTCAATTTAACATCCGCACATAAAAAGAAAATTTCTGCATTGTCAGGTGGGATGAGACAGAGACTCGGTATTGCGCAAGCGATATTAAACCGTCCGGATATTCTTGTGCTTGATGAACCGACAGCTGGACTAGATCCTGGAGAGAGAATTCGTTTTCGTAATATTATTTCTAGGTTGTCCAAAGATAAGTTGGTATTACTTGCGACCCATATTGTTTCTGATGTGGAGTATATTGCAAAAGAAATTCTTATTTTGGATAAAGGTAAGTTAGTGATGCAAGGTTCACCAGAGCAACTAGAGAACGATAGCAAAGGAAAGGTATGGGAAATGATCGTTAGTGAAGAAGAAATTGAATCGATAGTTGAAAAATATCATGTAAGAAATGTAAAACGCCTGGAAGGTGAGTTCTCCTTGCGAATTGTTAGCGAAGATATTCCTCTTGGAAGGTGTAAAGAAGTTCAACCTTCGTTGGAAGATGTGTTCCTGTCCATTTCCGAAAAATAAACTAGGAGTATTCAGTTATGCTAAGACTTGTTTATTATGAAATCCGTAAAAATTATTTAAGACGCTATATTTTAGCTGCCATTGTCCTATTCATTATACTAAATGCGTGCATTATCTATCGAGGGTATTTAATTGGAGATGGATTGATGGGATATTTTATGCCACATTCAAGTGAAACAAAAGTAGATTGGGAATTCTATCATCGTATGCATAAGCAGTTAGATGGACCGTTAACTATGGAAAAAGCCAAATTTATTAATGAGGAGTATGAACGGCTTTCATCTTTGACGATGGACGGAACGTTTACAAATAAACAATTTGAAAATACGTATACAGGAAATATATATTCTGATTATCGAATGATTGCCAAATATTTTTACCATCCGATGAAATATGCTGCCAACTACGAGAACAATTTATTACAGGTAGTTGAACAGGCGAAAGAGAATCAAGTCTTTTATCGTACGTATAATAATCAATTCGAGTTCGCCAAAAACAAGTATATCGAAAATCATTACGACGGAAGAAAAATAACGGTGTTCTATGATGGAAAAACTTGGGGGCTGCTGTTCAACTACCGTTTCTCGGATTTACTAATTTTACTCCTCTTGTTGCTAGGAATTGTTCCGATATATACGAACGAGAAAGAAACGCGAATGGACGATTTGATTTTATCTAGCAGAAAAGGGAAAGGAAACATGGGTACAGCAAAGATGCTGTCGATATTTGTATATATAGCATTTCTACTACTGATTTTCTCAGGCTTGAATCTACTGACATTTTGTATTCTTTATCGACTTCCAGGTGTCGATATGCCTGTCTATGCAATTGAAGCCTATCAATATACACCGATTACACTTTCGGTAGGTTCCTTTTACATATTATTGCAATTAATCAAATTGGTAGGCTTTTTAGCTATTGGAATTTGGCTGTGCTTATTGTCCACATGGTTTCAGCGTGCACTTTATCCGTATATGCTTGGTCTTCTGTTGATGGTAGGTGGCATCTTTGCAAGTGGTTATCTAGCCTCTATTGAGACAGGGAAAATCATATGGGCATTGTTAAGTCCATTCACTTTACTTAAGGGGAATGAACTACTGATGAAATTGTTAGGGATGAATATTGGAAATACGTTTGTACTAAGATTGACAATTTGCTTGATCGTCCAACTTATACTGTCAGTATTGTTATATTTTATGATTTGCTTATTCAGTACCAGAGGGAAATTAAGCAGAAAAACCATTTTTCCTGTGAAGGAAGGTGTTTGATATGCTGTATCTGGAATGGAAAAAAATCCTCATTAAGCAAAAAGGATTGCTGATTATTGGGCTAATGGTTTTATTAAAAGTCATTATGACGTTGCAACAAGGGTACGATTCTAATGAAATGATTAATCGGAATCCAGACGCATATGCCACATATATGAAACTCTTTGAAGGAAAACTGACGGAACCGAAAGAACAAGCGTTAAAGGGCGAGTATTATGCAGTTACTAATGCGAACATTGAATTGGACGAATTGGTACAGCAATGGAAAGATGGGAGCCTGGAAAAGGAAACGTATGAACAAGAAAGTGCGCAATATTACGAGCGGATCAAAAATCATGCCATATTCCTTGAGATTTATAATCAATATTACTATGTAAAGGAAGATCCAGAGAACAGATATTTGATGGATGGGAGAGGATGGGAAACATTACTGAGTAACAGTTTGCCAGACTTCGTATTACTTCTCACATTGATTATTGTATTAACACCATTGTTTTGTTATGAGTATGAGAATGAGATGGATATGTTGCTTTTATCAAGTTCTAAGGGGAAGTACCAGACAGGTGCAGTTAAACTTGCTATTGCTGCGATACTTGCTGCTTTGATTACTCTTTCATTTACGGTTATCGAATATGTCAGTCTGGCATGGAATGTAGGAATGGATAACGGAAAGTTTCCATTACAAAGTTTGCCGTTCTTTGCAAGTAGTGCTTACGAAATCACACTTAATCAAGCATTGTTGCTACTTGTATTTACTCGTATGATAGGAGCAATTTTATTTGCTGGATGTATCTGTTTATTAAGTATTATTAGTAAAAAAACGATCATTACTTTATTTGTAAGTAGTGTTTTAGTTTTCCTACCTTACATTTTATTTTCAAATAAAATATTGCTTTATTATCTTCCATTGCCTTCAGGTCTACTTATCGGGACTGGGTATTTATGGGGAACTATTTATAATAATGTACTTACCGATCAGGGGGATATTGAAAAAATTGTCCAATTCCAGGCAATACGAAAGGAAATGTTCTTATTATTGATGGGTGGATATATTATAGAGATTATTCTCATTTATCTATACAGTCTCAAGAAGTATGCAAAACTCATATTGGGAACACGATTAAAATATAAAAAGTGGAGTAAATCCTCTTTTACTCTTATTTTCCTTCTTATTAGCTCATTGATCATTAGTGGATGTGAAAATCAAGATAGGGAAAGAGATCTCTTTACTTATGAAAGTGATGGGGCGTTGAAATATGGAGAGACGGCTGGATATGCAATTAGTCTTGATGTGGAAGAAAATATTATTACAGCAAGACATATTGATACAGAAGAAGAAATTCTATTGACACGCGAGCCATTCATACAGGAAGAAATAATCAATACGATATTTATTCGGGATGGGTGGTGTTATTATGTTACTAAAATATCAGATATCGAAGGGATTAGGATATACGCTATTAATCTAAAAGATTTCGAACGGAAGGTAATTTATAATAGTGTGCACGAGAATAGTGAGGACTTTTTTGGTTTGTACGAAAATACGAAAGAATTATTTGAAATAACCACCAATAATTCAGATTGGGAAGAGTTTAACCAGATTTATTCTCGAGTTTCTGACTTAGTGGTGAATGATAATTATATTTATTATGTTATGAATTCTGAGTTGGTACAGATTAACCGTAAAACAGACAAAGAGAGAATTGTGGCCCGTGGTGTGAATGATGGTTTATCAATGGTCTATCATAATGGTGATTTTTACTATATAAATTATCAGTATCGACTAAGCGTATTTAAAGAACAAGATGATAAAGTACAAGTGCTAGATTCTATTTATACCGATAATTTCTATATTGAGGATAGTTCGTTGCATTATAGGAGCTTACTTGATGATAAAAAAGTTTTAATTTATAAACTAGCTCAATAAAGTTAAATAACAATGAAGAATCACTATGCATTTTTTCGCTTATTTCGTTAGCAAATTACACATATAAAGATATGCGATTAAATCACTGACTCTATGATGGCTTACTATCTTTAACTCTTAGTTAATGATTTTATCATATAGCTATATAACATTAAGATACTCACACAATCATATTTAAGTTTTGTTTGAAGCGAAAGGAGTAGACATAATCATGAAGAAACATAAAATATTTATTAGTATTACTTTTATGCTAGGTATAGTAATTACTTTTTATTTTTTTAATCCATTCCAATTGTTACAAGACGACAGTTCGCCATCTCCCAAAATAGAAACAGCTATCAATGAATATCCTGAATTAGGAGCAGGTTTCTCTATGAAAGTATCGAACGAAAACATAAAAACTGATTCAGATATCATTGATTTTTTTATAATGGAAAGCCCTCAAGATGAACTGACTATCTTTTTTGAAAACTTTTATACAAATAGTGAATTTGTTTTAAACCTATTTTACGATTATCAACAAATCGACTTTAAAGTTGATGGTCATAAGAAAACAACTAACTACTTTTTTGAATTAAATGAAAACGAATCGATTTCTATACCAGTCATACTTCCAAAGACAATAAAGGCAGATAAGTCCCCACATAAATTATTGGTTTCAATTGTGGTTGCACCATATTATCATGAAAAAGATTTAAAACTAAATAGTGATCATTACGGTATAGTTATGGATTATGAAATTGAATATGATGGGTACAATTCTTCAGAAAGTTTTAGCCAGAAGCCAGAAATAAATCAGCCTGAATTAATTGACCTTCCTTTCGCTAGCGCTTTAATGATAAATGATGATCTTAATATGAATGCTAAAGTTGCAAACAATCCTCCACATTCATTATCAGTTAAACCAAATGAAGAAGTAACATTAGCTTATCGGGCAGGACCTGAAGAAAACGCGACAAATTACTTGCTAACTGTATTAATAGACTGGAAGCAAACGCTTATAAATAATAATGAACCTTTTCAAATTATTAATATACCAGACTCTAATAAAGTAGGCTATGGAACATTTACTTTTATAGCACCGAATGATCCTGGAGATTATGAATTAATTGCATATCTCATTCCTGAACCATTTACAAGAAAGAGTGATGACCTGTTCTCTATATCTTCGTCTACTAGATTTACACTGTCCGTGCCGCAGAAAAATCAGGGATATCATTTAATGGTAATCAAGCAGTAAAAAAATAAGTTCCGCCAGAATCCCCGCCAAAACAATTTGAAGGTGCAAAAAACGTTGGTATAGCAGCGTTTTGGCGTCACCTGCAATCTTGGAGTGGGAGTAGTGGGTATAGTTGATTTGGTTGGTTTATGGTGATTTGATAGGGTTTTAGGTTATTATATAACGCTTAAAATGATCTATTTAGATATAGTTCCCCACCAATCCCCCCACCAAAGATTGCGTGGGAACGTTGATTTAACAGCTTTTGTATTTTAATGTTTTTTGGCATACCCCACCAAAAACGTAGTTTGTAATAGTTGTTCTAAAAAGCATCTTCTAGTATGAAGGTGCTTTTTAGAATTTAATTTAGTGAAAAGTAGTTTCTTTGATATACTGTTATTAATAATAATATACGAGGAGGATCGAAATGAGTGAGTTTATTAAAAAGTTGACTCCTGAATATTTAGATGATGTGTTGGTTAGACTGGCACACCATTCAAGCGCCATTGAAGGTAACACTATTACTTTGCCTGAAACTGCGACTATAATTCTTGAACAAACACTGCCTAATAATTCTAAAATTACTAGAAGAGAGTATTTTGAAGTTCTAAACCACGAACAAACTTTTGAATATGTGATCGATCAAATTGAAAATAACACACCTTTATCTGTTTCAGTAATCAAGGATATTCATGAAAAGCTAACAGATCGTTTACAGTATGATAAGGGAAAGTTCAAAGTAAGTGAGAATTATATTAAAGGTGCTGAATTTTCGACTGCTCCTCCTCGTGAAGTTCCTGAATTAATAAATCAATTGATAGGTAATTTGAATTACAAAATCGATGTTGCTTTTTCAGATAAAGAAATTGTTAAAGCTATATTAGAATCACATATTACTTTTGAAAAAATTCATCCATTTTCTGATGGTAATGGTAGAACAGGAAGAATGGTCATGAACTATTCTTTGTTGGAGAATGGATTACCACCACTTATTATAGATAAGGAAAATAAAGGTTTATACAATCAAATATTACACGAAGCACAAATAAAAGTATTCCCTAGTGAAAGTGATATAGAAACATTCTATAATTTTGTTGAACCATTTTTACAAAATGAAAAGAAACGAATTGAGTCATTTAATTATAAAGAGAAGAATCAGATGATCAATTATGATGGGATTGAAAAAGAAAATATTGATAGAAGGAGTAACTCTAAAAAAAGTCAAAAGAGAGATTTGGAACGTTAACAGGATAGATTGGTGAGATGAAATGTTGTTGAGTAAAAAGATTTAGGTGAAGTTTTTGATGTTGTAAATGGTATTTACTACTTAGCAGAAGGTAATTATGAGTATGCAATGTTAAGTGGAATGTCTGCGATTCCTGTTGTTGGGAATGTTGCTACAGCAGGGAAGTATGGTTCTAAAGCAAATAAACTGTCAAAATCCGATTTGCAGTTTTTCGGAAATAAAGATATAAGTAAGCAACCTTTATATCATTACACCAATGAGAACGGATTGAACGGAATACTTAGTTCAAATAAATTAAATCCGTCATTGAAAACGAATAACCCAAAAGACGTTAGATATGGCGATGGTCAGTATCTAATCGCTTTAGATTTTTAAACGTGTCCATGATCGTAGTACCTGCACCAAAGTCGATAACGGTTACTGTACTAGTCATTAACTCTTTATGGATTTGCCCTGAGTCATTCATATATTCATTTAGAAGAGTACCCAAGGGTTGTTCGGTGATTCTTACATCAGTAACGTTGATCATGCGCTGTACACCATTACGTGTCACTAGGTGCTTTTGTTGCAAGAAGCGTTTAAATTCTTCGGCTTCTTTCGTTCCAACTTCTTGTGATGGAACACCAGTTACTACTGTTACATCGTTTAATTCATGCTCTTCATAGTCACTTGCTAGTTCAGCAAGGATAAATGAGCATAGTAATTTAAAGCGTTTCTGATTGTACCTATTATTGTGTGTATATGTAGGTATCAGACTATCAGGATCAACGGCTTGCTTAATGCCTACTCCCCAAATATAAACTTCGTCATCATCTAAATTCGAGTTAAATTCATGGTATCCTGAATTACCTGGGTTAGAATCGTAATCGGATGACATATTGACGATACTTGAGACACCAACGCTTTCTTTTTTAGCAATAGCACTTGGAGCAATAACACTCCTTTCATTATTGATTATATGTTATCATAGGTTAAATGAAAATTATTCTAATTTAAGGTGATTTTCTTGCATAAACACGTGTTAAAAATAATGGTACTGATGATTTTTTCTATCAGTCTAGTAGCATGTGGAAATTCAGAAGCCAAAACAAATAATAATTTAACCTATGAAGATATAGTAAATTAGCTATTGAGAAAGTGGAGTCAGAAATCTCTGAACGAAATAATATAGAATATGATAGTTCTAGTATAGATTATGGAAATGATTTGAGAAGCAGTTCAGATATTTCAATGTGGGAAAATGGAAAATATATAAAAGTTGTTGTTTATGATAAAGAAAAAGATGCAAAAGAAATAACTCATTATAGATTAAAAGATGATGAATTAGTGAATATAAACAGTCATCCAGACATTGACTTTGATTCTATAGAGGAAAAAGACCCGGATTATATAGAAGAAAAAGGAAAAATAATTAAGCAGTAATTAATTAGATAAAATTAATAGGAGGTAATAATATGAGTAAAGAAGTGACTAATGAGCAGATTTTACAAGCTATTACTGAATTATCAAAAGAAGTAAGAGATGTAAAACAAGAGGTAAAGAAAAATGCTGATAAAATTGACAAGTTAGATGCTAAGGTAACCGTATTATCAGAGGGATTACTAGACACTCAAGCAGAAGTAAAAATTCTTAAAAATGCAAAGTGAATAATTGCAATGAAAAACAATGTTATAAATTAAATATTTGATTTATTAAAAGAGCAGATAAATTATCTGTTCTTTTTTTTTATGTGCGCCAGGCATGGCGACTATCTAAGTGGTGAAAGTCCACTGTGGGGGTTACACATCAACCAACCACTAGAGAAACGCAAGGTGCTTATCGTGAGGTAAGGGCTGAAGGAAGCGTGTATCAAAATCTTGGCTCGACGAACAGAAATCTGATACCAAGGCTCTATAGGCGGATAAGGCTCCATAACAAGTCAAAGTCCAATAAGATGTGCGTAATCCTGTAGAGTAGATTAGGCGAGTAAAAGAGGAAAGATAGTTGTCTTACCTTGGGAGGTCTCACGAACAGCTCAGGAGTCCCCTATTAAGAAAGCTGGTCGAAAAAGGTTTATCGTGAGAAGTCAGCCGAAGCCATAGTAGTGAGGTATATCATGAAGGGCTGAA
>NZ_JAXHDD010000072.1:0-17698 GCF_037072025.1 Pseudogracilibacillus sp. SO30301A
GTTTTCCAAGATGTCGAGTCGATTCAGAACATGAGGAGTCGTTTCGCAATATATGCCTTTTCCTGAGATACGGAGTTGACCATATAGACTTTTACGTCGCAGTTTATGGATTTCGCTTATAATGATAAATGCTTTTGGCAGGATGTTCTGTATTCTCAACTTTTTTAAAATAAATGAGAAAATTGTTTAATTAATGTGCTGTCGTCATTTTCATCTCACGCCACGCTTTTGGAATATATATACACAGTACGGTTCCATATGAAAAATGAAAAAATGCTTACTTTTTTAAAACAATTTCCGATTTTTAAAGATTTAAATGAATATGAAATGGAACCAATTATAGATTTTGCGAATCAAAAAGTACGAAAGTGGCACAATCGTATTTATGCAACATGAACCAATTACAGATATATATTTTATTCAGCGAGGTAAAGTTAAAATTTATAAAACAGACTATGATGGAAAGGAACAAATTGTAAATGTTCTTCAAAAAGACGATATGTTCCCCATCAAGGCTTTTAGGAAAGGAAACTATCCTGCTCATATAGAAGTTTTGGAAGATACATTATTGGTTAATATTCCAATTATCTCCTTCGAAAATTTTCTACTAACACATCCAGAAATTAGTATTAAAATGTTCCGCGTTTTGGGAGAAATTATTGTTGACTTACAAAATCGTTTAGAGGAAAAAATTTTATATAATGTTTACGATCAGATTATCTACTTTTGATGCGTCTTGCGAGGAAAAATAGAGAAATGGTCGATGAAGAGAAATATCGCTTAACAGTCCAATTAACAAATCGTGAATTAGCGAATATGATTGGATCAAGTCGTGAAACGTTAAGCCGGACACTTACTCGACTGAAAAAGGAAAAAGTTGTTGAAACAGATAAAGCCGGACATCTGATCATCGACTATCCGGCACTAGAAGAGAAGGTTCTCAATTAGGACACTTTCTCTTTTTTATTTTGACTGCTTATGGAAATAAGTTGACATGATGATGGATCACTCTATATTTTGGGAAATTAACATTGCCTCTTTGTAAACAAATAGTAAAAATTCAGAGTTTATTGCTTTTGAGGCAGGAGTCTCAAGTAAGATTTTCCGAAATCGCTAAATTATAGTCGAACTTTATCCACCACTTACTGGCGGTATAAATGCAACAACGTCTCCGCTAGTAACAATTGCGTCTTCTTTGGAATATTCTTCGTTAACAGCCACCATTGACTGGTCTAAGATTTCATCCATATCGTATTTGGATAAGAATTGATCTTTTATTTCTTTAACCGAAATATTAGTTGCATCAATTGTCAATTTACTACTACCAACTACATCTTGTAACTGAGCAAAAAATAACAATTCAATCAAGACATATCCTCCTCCTGGGGGATCTTTTTTTCATATGAAACATTTTCTTTTTGATCCCCGATCCATTTTGTTCCATCTTCCCAATGTTCTTTTTTCCAAATCGGCACAATTTCTTTAATACGCTCTATTGCATAACGTGACGCTTTAAATGCTTCATCGCGATGTGGTGTAGATACAGCTATCGCAACTGCCACATCAGAAATATCTAACCGACCGATCCGATGGGCAATGGATACTTCTGCACCAGGCCATGTAGATTTGATTTCTTCTCCAATACGCATAAGTTGTTTAGTTGCCATTGGGATATAAGCATCATATTCTAAAAAAAGTGTCCGTTTTCCGTATGTGAATTCACGCGCAATGCCTATAAACGTACTAATAGCCCCCGCTTCTGGTCGGATCACTTTTTCAATGCAATCGCTAACTTGAACCGGTTCATTTGTAATCCAAAATTTTTCCGTCAAAAAACCACCTACCTGCTCTCGAATTCTCTCTTCCTTAATTTAAAAGATTGATCCAAAACTGAATCAATCTTTAAGTAGTAGTTTTATATCTGCTAGAGAATATTAGTCCGGGATTCCTAGTGCAATTTTTGCGTAACGGGACATTTTATCTTTACCCCAAGGCGGATCCCACACAATATTTACATCTATTTCCTTAATTTCTGGGATATCAGCTAAAGCACGTCTCACATCAGCTTCAATATGTCCTGCTAAAGGACAACCCATTGATGTAAGTGTCATTGTTACTGTACATAATCCTTCATCATCTATATCAATATCATAAACGAGCCCCATATTAACGATATCGATACCTAGTTCAGGGTCAATTACGTTTTCTAGTGCGCCCATAATATTTTCTTTTAAAGCCTCATCCATTTTATTACCTCCTTGTTAGGTTCTATCTATATTTAACCATATTTTTTCACATTTTGAAATAAAACAGCAATTTATTGATAACTTTCTCATTTTAGGTTATAAAAAGGTATGAAACCATTTTGCAGTCTCAGCTATGGATGTTTTACTAATATGATGGCTGCGATTTTTTTCAGGCAAAAATTTAATATGATCTTTCTTTTTATACAGATGTTCAACTTCCTCATAAAACATCTTACTGAACTTAAAAGGTACCACCTTATCTTCTTCTCCGTGCCAAATGAACAGAGGTCTATTATTTAACATTTCTGGATCAAGTGAAATATCATATCTCTGTAACATATTAAGCACTTCATCTGCAGTCTCCTGTTTAATGGGTGTTTTATTCTGTTTATTATAATGATCGATCAACAATTTTGCATAATCCGTTATTTTAGCAGTTCCCATTAAAACAACTGCAGCTTTAATCCATGGATATGTTCGCAAAGCTCCATATGTTGTAATGCCTCCCATGCTCGTGCCACCGATCCCTATTCGATCAGAATCCGCTAATTTATGTTCCAATAAATACATTTTAATTTCTTTCAGCTCTTTAATATTTTTCATAACAATTTCCCAAAAAGATAGTTCCAAATCTGTTTTGAAACTCGAGTCATGACGTTCTCCGTGCAAATAACTGTCCGGTAAAATAACTCGTTGACCATTTTGGGCAATTTTAAAAGCGATTGTTAAACTGCTTTCTTTTTCTCCAGTAAATCCATGGTAATAAATTACTGTCGGTAAAGCTTTGTTGGCTTTATCTGCTTGTACAACTTCTAAAACCGGGATTGAATTAATTTGTTTTTTCTTTATATATATCATTCGTCAGATCCTTTCCAAACTGATATTACTATCTTAAATGAATTAGTATTCATATGTAAAGAATGTTAGTCTTATCAAAAAGTAGAAATACATATTTACTTGTTCAACTAGAGATATTTCTTAATTTTTGCTACACTACTTGTAATGAGGTGATTTTATGAGAAATAAACATATCATTGCTCTTGATTTAGACGGGACGGTATTAACAAATGATAAAAAAATTGCTCCCCAAACTAAAGCAATGATCAAAAAGCTTATCGATGAAGACCATATCGTTGTCATTGCAACAGGTCGATCAAATCGAATGAGTATTTTTTATTATCATGAACTTGAACTTGTAACCCCATTAATTAACTCAAATGGAGCTTACGTCCACCATCCCCAAGATAAAAGCTGGGGAAAATACCACACTCCTTTAAACCACAAAACGGCTATCGAAATTGTCGAAGCGTGTTATGAATTAAATTCAAAAAATATTATTGCTGCTGTACATGATTCCATTTACTTGGATCAATTCGATCAAACGATTGTTAATTTTTATGAATCTCAAGATGATGGATTTATTGTTGGCCGCATAAAAGAAAAATTACTTGAAAATCCTACATTAATGATGCTTTATCCCGATGAAAAAAATTTGGATAAACTTACAAATCATTTAAATGATTTACATGCAGAAGCAATCGATCATTGGAATTGGGGAGCGCCACATCATATTATTGAAGTAATGAATAAACAAATGAATAAAGCAGAAGCTTTAAAAAAGATTGCTAATGAATATGGTATCCCAAAAGAAAGAATTATTGCATTTGGTGATGGTGCAAATGATATGGAAATGATCGACTATGCTGGTATTGGTGTTGCAATGGGTAATGCCATCGATGAATTAAAAACAATAGCCAAATATATTACAGATACAAATGAAGAATATGGAGTCGCGAATTTTTTAGCCAATTATTTTGAACTTTCCCATCCAATTAAATCTTAAAAAAACAAGTTTTACCTTCAATAATCAATTTACTTTATACCATACTATAAGTGAACGTCATAGAGGCGTTCACTTTTGCCCTTTTAATTACTCATTTAACTGTTTTAGATTCTGGAGGGATCTAAGATGAGTGAGCATAAGAAAAAGAAAGAAACCAAAAAGGTAGAATCCACAACGACGTTTTCCGATCCACCTGTTCATGTTCACGAAGAAGAAACGTTGAGACAAGACGTTGAACGAAAACGTGAAGAAATGAAAAATAGTACTATTGGAGGGTTTTAATAATGGCAAATAACCTTTTTGAACAAGCGAAAGAAATGGTGGCTAACCTGACGAATATGAATCAAAACAGTCAAGGTGGTCACGCTCCTAACGCTAGCGACAAAGAAGCTGCCAGGAAGGCAATTCAAGCTGCATATAATGATGCGACCCCTGAACAAAAAAAGCAGCTTGACCAATTCGAACAACAGTTAGATGAGAAAATTAATTTGCATTCGTAAAGAGTTCTGTTTTTAGCCATTCCATCCCATTTATTTGCTAAGAAAATTACGAATTCATTTATAATAATGAAACCGAATTTATACGTTAGCAAAAATTTAGATGACCATCTTCTATGTGAAGATGGTCTTTTTTTAAAAAATATGGTACATTTGTTTTAAGAATGTAGTTACAGGAGGGATATTATGGGAGTAAGACCTGAAACAACACCTAACCCTAATGCAATAAAATTCACTTCGGATAAAATGATATTTGAAGGCACCAATAGTATTTCTGTGATGCCTGGCGATACAAGTGAATACGAGATTCTAAATGATTTGATGAAGTTAGATGATGTCGATAATGTTTTTGGTTATCAAAATTTTATAACAGTAAATAAACACTTTGATGCCGAATGGGATAATTTAATAAAGGAAGTATTAGACATCTTTGAAAAACACGGTTATTAATACATACTAGAGGATGTTCAAAAAGTTCGGTAAAAATGACACTGCGAATTTCGCACGAATGCTTGTTTCTCCGCTACTCATGTTTCTAAATACATTCGGCTGTCCGAAACTGCGCCGACTTGAACTTCTTGGTCCTTTTTATCCTCCTTGTTGAACACGCACTACTAGAAAAAAAGACGACAAAAATTTTGTCGTCTTTTTTGTTGCGGTAAAAAGCTTCTAAAACAAAGGGGAAATACCTTTTGAAATTTAATCACGAAGATTTTAATTTATCCGCAGAATAACCACGTGGAAGAATTGTACCAATTTTGACATATGTTTATTATATTTATTTGACGAATTCTGTCACCTCTTGTGATGAGTTGTAAAAGATAGGAAAATAAAATTATGGCTTATTAGAGGTGATAAACATGCCTAAATATGTAACTCATTGCGCCTTCTTTTTTCTTGCTATAACAGCACTTTCAGGTGTTTGGATGCGTCTTTATGCAATATCCACACCATCACAAATTGTAGCGTACGACCATATTTTACACGCTCATTCTCATGCAGCTATATTGGGTTGGACATTTCTAGCCGTTTTCATTATTTTTTTAAAATTAGCTTGGGAACATTTACAGCAAAAAAAGCAGGCAACTATACTGATTATCGTAACATTTCTTATAACATTTAGTATGACCATTGCATTTATATGGCAAGGTTATGCGCTTTATTCAATAATACTATCAACAACACATATACTTATTGAATATTGGGCACTCATTTTTGTCTATCGTTCCCTCAAAAAAGTTCCAGATATACCAGCTGTAAGTAAAACATTTATTAAAGGTGCTTTGCTAACTCTTTTTATTTCAAGTATTGGTCCTTGGTCCCTAGGCGCAATTGGATCTCAAGGTTTACAGCATTTACCTATATTTGATATGGCTGTTTATTTTTATTTACATTTTCAATATAACGGCTGGCTCTATCTCATTTTGATTGGACTCTTTTTATACTTGCTTGTAAAAAAAGGAATCAGCTTACCGACCAAAATATTGAAAGTTAGTTTCTGGATTTATATCTTTGCTCTGTTCCCAGGTTATTTTTTATCTGTTTTATGGTATGACTTCAGAGTGATTGGCATCGTCTTTGGAGCGTTCGGTGCGATTGGACAATTAGTTGGCGTACTTACTCTTTGTTTTGCAATATTTCAAATTAGATTTGATATTGCGGAAAATTTTAGTAAACGAGTTCGACTTCTACTCGGTCTAAGTTTTTTGCTGTTATTATCAAAAACTGTAATGGAATTAGCACTGCTACACCTTCCTTTTGCAAACCTTATTTATGAGACCAGATCAGTCGTAGTTGGCTATTTACATTTAACATTACTTGGGTTTATAAGTTTATTAATATTGAGTTTGTTTCAAATGGGACAATTATTGGATGAAAAAAATCCATTTGTACGAATGGGATTAGCGACTTTTATTATAGGTTTTACTCTAAATGAAATAATTCTATTTATATCAGGACTTTTCAAATGGCTTGATTTAACGTACTTACCATTTGAAAATGAACTACTTTTATTTGCCGCAATCCTTTTATTTGTAGGTACTCTATCTATATGGAGTAACGTATTTAAACAAGAAAATCTGCTTGCAATTGAAACCAAAGCATTTAAAAAAACCACTTAATTTTTAGGGGGTACTGTTCCTTAGGAGAGGGAGGTGTTTGCCTATAGACATTGTTGTGCGCTAACACTGATGATATCTTTCAAGATGTTATTGGCGGTTATCCTTTCTTCTTGAGTAACTTTTGCCTCAACTTGAGCAACTTTCACCTTAGATAAAAACCAAAAAAATAATCTCTCATGCACTCAAGCAGGTACGTGAGAGATTTTTTGTCCACCACCTCCCTCTTGACGGGATTCGGTCGATCTTTGTTTTTTTTATGCACATAAGATTTTTCTATGTGAATTAAACCATGAAGTAAATGATTCTACGCATTTTTTTTACTTATTTATTCGTACAATAGTATCATTTTTTAAATTACTTTCGGATTTTTTCATAATTCTTTACAGCTTCCAGCTACTATAGAATATGAAAACACGATGGAAAATTCCCTCGTGTTTTGTATTATCCAAATTAACAGAACCACTTATCTTACTTTATTTTACTTCGCTTTTTTTGTTTTACTGTCAATACTATTATTGCGCCAATAAACACAATAAACACACCTGTTACAAAAGAGATAAATACCCAATTAAAACCAACATTCGGCTGAATCATAAATACCTCTGTCGATTCACGTTCCATTCCTATCAAATACTCACCATCTTCATTCGCTCTGATTGTATCATCATGTAGTAACCCTTTTAACTGCATAGATGTATCAATCCCATCGATGGTTACTGTACGTGAGTGACTATCATTATTAATTGCAATGTAAACTGTCTCTTTATCCTCCAAAGAGCGTTTAAACAAGCTAAGCCCCTCTTCTGTTGCAACTTGTTCAAAACTTCCTTCAGTTACAGCTGAAAATTGCCCTCTTAGCGAAGCCATTTTTTTAAACACATCTTCTAAATCTGGATTTGAACTTGTAAAATCAACGAGATATTGATTTTCAGGATACCCTGGCCCATACATTGGGACTTCGGATCCTTGGTAAATAATAGGTACACCTGGAGTTAAATATAAATAGCTTAACGCTAATTGCCATGTTGTGATTGCATTTCTGCCTTGTTCAGCAAAGTTATTAGAAAACCTCGGGGTGTTCATATTATCTACATACAGTAAATCCTTGGTACTAGCCTCTTCACCATGAACGTCAAATAACTTAGAGATAGGTTCATCTGGCTTTATTAAAATATCGTTGAAAGCTTCGTACATTTGCTGATTCGCTACCGCATCGATATTTTCATTCTGAACGATGTGATCAACATCTGCATTACCTTGAAGGGTTGTGGCGATCAGGTAAAAATTAGGATCGGTTTGTTTTATTTGTTCTGTTAACTTATTTAAAAATTCTGGTGAAGCCTGATCAGCTGCGTGGATTTTAAAGCCATCAATATCAACTTCGTTCATCCAAAAATCAGCAACATCTAATAAATACTCCTGCACTTGAGGGTTATCTTGGTCAAAGACAAGCACATTATCAAGCCATTTAGTCGCTTCTATTGGTTCAACGGTATTTTCTATAAACCAATCTTGTTTATCTAGCTCTTCAGTAAGGGGACTGGATTTCGCTACATAATTTGTCACTAACTCAATGATTACCTTCATATTTTTTTTATGCGCTTCATCGACTAATTCTTTTACATCTTCTATTGTCCCAAATTCTTCTTCAACTGAGTAAAAGTCTTCAATCCAATATCCGTGATACCCTTTTAGCGCATTATCCATGATTGGGGATAATGAAACGACCGTAAAACCATTTTCTTTCAATAAGTCGAGTCTCGCTGTTACTCCCTTGATATCTCCCCCGTTATAAGTGAGCGGATCGTCAATATCAACTTGGTCGCTCGGAGCTTGTCGTCCGTTATTGAAACGGTCGATTAAAATATCATATATTATTTCATTCGAAAGCTGAGACTCTGCATGGACTGGTTGCTGCATCATACTCATTAATAAAACTGGAATGATGAAGACTAATGTGATTATTTTTTTCATTACATGCACTCCAACTAAAGTTTTTTAAAGAAAAAAGACTACCCACTAAAGAATAGCCTTTCGTTTAGCGTTTTTATGGTAAAACTCCTAAAGGTAAACGACCAAATCCTAAGATGATCGCGAGTAATGCGGCAATAACGAACTGAATCCACCAAGCTTTTGTCGGCTTATCTTTATTCGTTTTAACTGTAATCATTTCGATGGAAGCAATTGCCCATAGACCTGCAAGAATTTTTATAATCAGTTCTCCTGAAATGCTGCTATACTGGAAAAATAAAGTAATCCCGGAAAACAAAATAATTAAGTAATCAAGACGTAAAATCATATGTAGAATTTTTCCCGTTTTTGCTTTTCCAGACTGATAAAAAGATGTTACGACAAATAGCAATATAAAAGCAACTACCCATCCTGTAATATGCAAATGAGCCATTAAAAACTCTCCTTTCTTTTAAATTGAATCTATTAGTGCGTGTTCAAAAAGGAGGATAAAAAGGACCAAGAAGTTCGAGGCGGCGCAGTTTCGAGCAGCGGAATGTATGCATTTAGATACTTGAGCGAACGCTTCTAGCACGCAGAAAAAGTGCTTTCCTTTTTCAAGGAGCGGAGAAACAAGCATTCGTGCGAAATTCGCAGTGTCATTTTTACCGGACTTTTTGAACATCCTCTATTAGAATAATTTACGTAATTGTTGTACGATATGCATTATACCATGTAAAAATTTCAAATTCATTTAAAAGCCTTTAAATGATGGTTTTAACAGGACTTTTGAATAACATGTGAATTTTTTATCAGTATAACCGAGAATCTAAAGGATCTAGTAAGTTGACAAGTTATATAGCTGGGTCTGCTTTAAACTATTCCAACTGGTTGAGATACTTTTATTTTTAATAATATGACATTAAGAAGAGGTGGGAAACTATGAGAAAGAGAGTAATTGTTGTTAATCGATTAGAAGATGAAGCTTTAGACGAACTAAAAAGTAATGCAGACGTTTCTTGTTTTTCTAATATTGTTTCTACAGAAAATGAAAAGTTTGTCGAGAAATTAAAAGATGCAGACGGCATTATCGGTCTTGGGCTTCAAGTAGATAAAAAATTACTCGATTTAGCTCCAAATTTAAAAATCGTTAGCAATGTTTCAGTTGGTTACAATAATTTAGTTATCAAAGAATTAACGAAGCGAAATATCATGGCAACAAACACACCTGATGTACTTACAGATACTGTTGCAGACATGATGTTTGGTCTTTTACTTGCAACAGCTAGACGTATTCCGGAACTAGATCAATATGTAAAAGACCGAAAATGGAAAGGTGATTTAACAGCAGAACATTATGGGGTCGATGTTCATCATAAAAAATTAGGAATCATCGGGATGGGGAGAATTGGTCAAGCAATTGCTCACCGTGCACACAACGGCTTCCATATGGATATTTTATATCATAGTCGTTCTAAAAAGCCAGAAGCTGAAGAAAAATATAATGCAAAATACCGCAGTTTAAACGATTTACTCGCTGAATCTGATTATGTCCTACTCATCACACCATTGACAAAAGAAACAGAAGGAATGCTAGGGGCTAGAGAATTTTCTTTAATGAAGGAAACCGGGATTTTTATTAATGGTTCCCGGGGCAAAACTATTGTGGAAAAAGATCTAATCGCTGCATTACAAAATAAAGAATTAGCTGCGGCTGGCTTGGACGTGTTTGAAGTGGAACCAGTAGAGCCTGATAACCCACTCCTTGACATGCCAAACGTTGTGACACTTCCACATATCGGTTCCTCTACATATGAGACCGAACTCGCAATGTCAAAACTTGCGCTAAAAAATTTAATGGCTGGATTACATGGTCAAAAACCACCAAGCCTAATTAATGAAGAAGTTTGGAAAGGCTGAAGCGAGAAGATTGCAATTGTCAATCTAATAATAAGCAACCCTGAACGATAAGTTCAGGGTTTTCCTTATTTTTGTCATTGTGTGATCGACTGAGCATTATTAGTATGTGAGTCTACATTTTGTCCTGCCATTTAGCATAACGCGAGAGCGACTATATTTTTTCCTGCCACTAAGCATAATGAGAAAGCGACTCTGCATTTTTTCCTGCCACTAAGCATGATGCGAGAGGGACAATGCATCCTTTACCTAGCTAGACAAATTTTATTTCAATACAAACCTTGTCTCGCTGTATCCTTCTTTTGTTTTGTTTACTTCAAGCATTGCTGGGAAAATCGTCTTCAATTCCTCGACATGAGAAATTACACCGATCGTACGTCCAGTCTCTTGTAAACTGATGAGGGCATCGATAGACTTATGTAATGACTCCTCATCTAGTGATCCGAATCCTTCATCGATAAACATCGTATCCATTGAGATACTGCCTTGGAAACTTTGAATTACATCAGACATTCCCAAAGCAAGGCACAAGGATGCAATAAATTTTTCACCTCCGGATAACGTTTTTACATCGCGTGTTTGTCCAGTATATGAATCATACACATCGATGGCAAGACCACTCTGTTTTCCTCGTGCTTCTTGTCGATCACTTCGGATTAAATAAAATTGTCCATTCGTTAATGTTTTGAACCGCTCATTCGCTGCGTTTGTAATTTGTTCTAAATAATCAATTTGCAAATACCGTTCGAAGGAAATCTTTCTATCATTCTGTCCCCGTAACACATCATATAAATCTGTCACTGTCCGTAGTTCTTTTTCAAGCGTTTCTGATTTTGCTTTTACGTTTAAAATAGTATTTTTTAAAGTGTTTGCCGTTTCCTTATATTTTTTTGTTCGATTTAACTGTTCTAATGCCGCTTCATACGCTAATTTTAGCTGCTGTAATTGTTCTTCAATTTTCTTCACATCGACTCGATCTTTTTCTTTTAATTCCTCCGCCAAGTCTTCAATTTGCTTTTGAACGGTCGCTAATCGTTGTTTGTATGTCTCAATTTCTTTTTTTAATCCTTCTAGGTCTTCTGTCGTCATTTTTGCCTGCTTGTACATTTCTTCATTATCAAAACTCGCTTCATGTAAATACTGTTGAAACTTTTCTTCGACTTTATGTACAATGTTTTGAACTTCTTCAAATTGGTTTTTTCCATGTACGAGATTTAATTGAGCTTCTGTATTTGCTTTATCTGCTTGCTTTAATTGTTCTTGAACATCTGCCCAACGTTTTTCCAATTTGAGTTTTTCAGTTTCTGTAACTTTTATTTGATCTTTGAGTGCTGTTAAATCTTGAAGTTCTTCTGGAATATTTCGGCACCGTTCCTTACTCGTTGCATCCAATTGAGTAAAAGCTGTTCGGCTTTCGACAAGTTTTCCTTCTACTTCTTCTTTTTTCTCTCTTGCTTTTTTAATATCAGTTTCTATTTTCGATACATATTTTCTATCTTCAGCTAATTGCTCTTCAACTTTTTTTAATTCCTCCAGCTCATTTTTTAATTGAACTCCTCGGTCTCGAACCTCTGTAAGCACATTTCCTACATGTTCCAAAGTAACTTTATAATCTGATACTGCTTGCGCCTTTTCCTTTAACTGCTCTGTACTCGAACGGTGTGTTGCTAAAATTTCTTGATATGCTTTTTGTTTTTCTTCCCATTCAGCTTTCATGTGATCAAATTGTTCTTTTGAAATTTGTTCACCTTCAAAAGTCGCTTTATATGGATGAGCAGTACTTCCGCAGACCGGACAATGATCACCATTGGTAAGATGACTCGCTAAAACTGCAGCTTGGTTATGAAACCAGATTGCTTCTAATTCTTTAAATGTTTTTTCGGCACGCAAATAATCTTTTTCTTTTGCTTCCAATTCTTTTTGCAAATTTCTATGACTTTTACGATTTTTCATAAAATCATTCAGTACTTTATATTGTTCACGCAACTGGAACATCTCTTCTTGTTTTTTCCCATTCTCATGAACTAAAGATTCTTTTTCCGTAATATCACGTTTTAATTTCTCGACTTCTTTTTCTTTCGTATCCAAAAATGAGGTGATACGCTTTAGTTCAGAAGATCTCTGCTCAATTTCTACTGATAATTTTTTCAAATCCCGACGTATGTGATCCATTTCTTCAATCGTCGGTAATAACTCATAGTAATTTTCTAAATTTCTTTTTAATTTTTCACGCTCAGTCTCTTTTTGTTCCTCTCGACTATACGCTTGTTGAACAAGTTCTAATTGTCTTTTCGCCTCCGTGAGAAGTGCGGTGGCCTTGTTGACATAACGCTCTTTTTCATCTCGTTCTTTTCTGCGTTCGGCTAATTGTTTTTCATATGGTTCAATTCGGCTTGCACGTTCTGCTGCGTCAACTTGTTTTTCTTTTCGTAAAAAAATCACCCGTTGATTTTGTAAAGTCGTTAATTCTTCGTTTTTCTGATCCAAGAGAATAAAACGGTCATTCGTTGTCATTGCCTTATGTAAGAAAGCCTGTTTTTGTTCATATTTTTGTAAAGCTTCTCGGTAATTTTTGTCATCGGTATCAATTTTTATAGATAAATAATGAATCTCTTCTTCCAAACCTTGAATTATTTGCTCTACATTAAAATTATCATTAGTTAAAAAATAAAATAGCAGTGAATCCTCTCGCTTCTCCAAGGCGGTATGAATACTTTGAATATGATGATCTAACATCTTCGTTTCTTGCAAATATTTCGTATTCAAATCTTCTTTTTTCTCTTTCAAAATCAGATTCATATGTTTATAACGCTCTGTTTTAAATAAACGCCGTAAAATAGCTTCCTTATTTTCGGTTTCAGATGTCAGTAACTTTCTAAATTCTCCCTGAGGTAACATGACGATTTGTTTGAACTGATCTTGTGTTAATCCAATAATGGCTTCAAGCTTTTTATTAATTTCTGAAACGATTTGTCTGTCTACACATGGAACCTCGGTTTCATCATCTTTCCGTTCAAAAAATTCATACCGCTCACCAGTTGGTGTTTTATTCCCTTTTTTCACATGACCAAGCTGTCTGAAAACTCGATATGTACGCCCATTTAATTCGAAAATTAACTCAACAGAAGTATGTGTATCATCATCAGCAAAATGGCTGCGTAACATGGAAATATTTTCTCTATCTGACCCACTCGCGGTACCGTATAAGGCGAAGCAGATACCATCAAAAATTGTCGTTTTCCCAGCACCTGTCGCCCCTGAAATAACGAAAAGGTGATGATCTTCTAGTTTTGTAAAATCGATTGTTTCTCTATTTTTGTATGGACCAAACGCCGTCATACTCAGTTTTAAAGGTTTCATAAAAAGTCAACTCCTTCCAATTTACTTTGTGGCTGCTACTTGTTTTATTGCTTCCATTGTTTCATTTTCAATTTTAAGCAGATCATCTAGTACCGTTGTGAAAATTTTTTCCGTCTCTTCGGTTGCTCCGTATCCTTTTACTTCTTTATAAAAAGCTTTAAACAATTCCACATCACTTAGTTCCGAACGACGTTTCTGCTCTGTTATTTCCATAGACTTGACTTGTCCTAAGTTCTTTCTCTCTACATGCATCGCATTTGGAAATACGGAACGAACTTTTTCCATCGCTGATAAAACAGGCGCCTCATCTACTAATTTAACAAACACATAGTCCTCATTAATTGGGTAAGTTAAAAGATCATCTATATTTGTTTCCACTGTACGAATATCTCTTCTTGGTGTAAGTAATCTTTTTTCAGCAGAAATGTTCCCTGTCCCATCCATCTCAACAATAAAATAACCTTTATTATGATTCTCTTCTGAAATAGAATATTTTAATAGGGAACCTGCATAACGGATTTTTTCATGTTGAACATAATGTGCTTGGTGTAAATGTCCTAATGCAGTATAATGAAACGGTTCAAAATGGCTTGCGTTTACATATTCGGCACCACCAATTGATAATGGTCGTTCTGATTCACTTGTATTATCCTGACTTTCCCCATGAGGAGTCACAAATGCATGTCCAACATAAACGTGACGTGCATTTTTATCCATCTTGGCTTGAATATTTTCAATGATTTTCATCGTTGCATCATCATGAGTTTTAATTGTGTCATCGTTAAGTACATTACGGACAATGCTAGGATCGGAATACGGAACAAGGTGAAAATGAACTTCGCCAAATTCATCGTTCAAAATAACCGGTGGAGCATCTTTTTCAAATTGACCGACAACATGAAAGCCTTTTTCGTTCATAATTCGACTACCAAAATGAAGCCTACTTGGACTATCGTGATTTCCAGCAATCGCGATAACTGGCGTTTTTAGCTCTAAAACAATCTCATCCAACACATTATTTAAAAGTTGCACCGCTTCTGTCGGCGGGACTGCCCGATCATAGAGATCACCGGCTATTACCACTGCATCGGGCTTTTCTTCCTTGATACAATCGATAAACTGATGTAAAACAAACTCCTGGTCTTCCGTCATATAAACTCCTTGAACAAGCTTACCTAAATGCCAATCTGCCGTATGGAAAAATTTCATTACCTATACTCCTTTTGTTTTTTTTCGAAATGCTTATGTAGTTTACCGCTAATTCTCCTTCTATCTTACCATGACTTTACTCACGTATCTCTATTATTTCCGAAGTTTTTACAAATTGCAAAACGGTAAAATTGGATAATTCGACTGTTTCCAATATTGAAAATGGTTTTTTTGCTAGGAGAAAAGTTAGTTTTTCGTAGGGGATTTGTAGTTAAAATTGATATTTAATGAGATTTAAAGATGGTTAGAAATGCGTGTTCAAAAAGTAGGATAAAAAAGGACAAGTCGTCTAAAATAGCTACGTCCTGTCAGCAACGCCGACACTAGTATGTCCTGTGCGTCGGAAGTTCGAAGCGGCGGCGCAGTTTCGAGCACAAGGAAAGATTACCTGAATCCACATCGCACGAAGGAAAAGTGGTTTTCTTTTCCGAGAAGAGGACTTGTACAAGATGTACTGACTTCCGTGTTGCCCACAGGATGTGGGCGGTTTTAGCAGAAGATTCCCTATCGCAGTGTCATTTTTACCGGACTTTTTGAACATCCTCTAGAAAAAATATTATTTTGAAGATAAGCTACATAAGACCAGACTTTAGATGTCTCCTAGCCACGGCATAGAGCACTCAACCACACAATTTATCCAACCACATTTCAGTTAAGTCACGTAATTTTTTCGTATCAATATTGTAAGGAGGATAAATTTCAAATAAATCTTCTAGCAACGTTATATCTGCTTGAATGGAGACTGAACATCGATTCCCACTCGATTTAACAACATCTCTTTCCCCAGTTAGAACACTATCTATTTCCTGTAAGATTTCCCCACCCAAAAGTGGTGCATCTGCCATTAAAAATTCGCCAACAATTTGCATACTGGAATCATCGAATTCTATTACTTTTCTTTTCACTTCATGGGTGCCATTTTTCAGTAATATCTCTCGTATTTGATACATTAAAAAACCTCCTTTAATAAATCGGAAAAGCAGAAATTATTTTGTCATCTTGATCCAGATACATGCGGATGACCATTCCATCTGCGGTCAAGCCTTCGTATGTATTTCCTAAAATAAAAACTTTATTATCATACGCCTCATTAATTGCATCTACAACTTGTTGAGTATCCCACTCATCTGGGAAAAACGTTGATTTACCTTTGTTTGACGCTTTCTCCACATCATTAACGATCACTTTTGCTTCGTATACACCAAATTCATTAACCTCAGTTTTTGTCCCTTCTATAACTTCACCTTTTTTAGTAGGTAATTGATTATAATGAAAACCAACCGCCTGTCCTTTTTTATTTAACTCTCCTTCTAAGATATGTTCTAGTGCACCATCACGAAAATATTCCGTCTGCTTTAAATCTTCCATCGCCGTAACAGAATTCAATTCCTTCTGGCCTGTTTCGGCGACATTTTCAATGAAATCATTTATGTTACACCCAACGATAAATAGCATTGTAAAACTGATGAAATATAGCTTTATTATTTTTTTAATCATTTTTAGTCACTTCCTATTCACTACTGCACTTATTTTAACATACTACGACAGAACCAAAGTTGTTTCGCTACCTATCTTGTAGCAAAACGCTACAACTTTCTAAATAAAAATCGCCACGAAAAAAACTGCTTGAACCTAATTTTAACACCTTTTATAAAATTGGCATGCTACTTACGTAAGAGAATGCTGAGTTCAAAGTCGATCATGAAAAAAACAGCAAAAAACGTAAAGAAATACGTAAAAACGTTTAGAACGAAGTATTCCGACTACCGAATGGATGAAAAAAGAATAGGAAAAAATTATCGATAAAGATGCTTCTTTGACAAGTTAGACATATGTTTGCCCAAAGCTTTACATTTAGTGAAAAGTTTACAGATGAAATGAAAGGATTTTGAGACTTACCATCAGATGGATGATTTATGAAGATGATTTAAATGTAACGAAAAGAGGAAACGAATGGCTTAATATGGTAAGCAGCTAGCACGCAGAAAAAGTGCTTTCCTTTTTCAAGGAGCGGAAAAGCAAGCCAACGAAGAAATTCGCAGTGTCATTTTTACCGGACTTTTGAACATCCTCTTTAAGGAATGGAATGGAATCAAATAAAAGAAATGATGTCGAATCATAAAGATCAGGAACGATTTAAGCTATATTTTGAAGCCATTCAAAGTCGAGTAGAGTGGGATGATCCCAATTACATTTATATATCGTTTTAAAGGTAAATGGAAAGCGAATTATCAAGTGCGACTGCGGTCATTTCAATCGTTGGAACTTAATTTCCGTTTGTTTTTGCCAATTTTTTTACAAAATATTGACTAAGTAAATGAATGTCTTCTGCTCGTTCTCTAAGAGGTGGAAAATGCAACTCAAAGACATTTAACTAAATGTTCAGTTCCTTGAATTTGATTATATAATCGCCCAATAATAGGAAGTGAAATGTGATATAATTGAGAATTATTAATAAGTTCATAAATTTCTTCATCATTCAATGTGACTGGTGCCTGTTTTTGTAGAGGATCAACATTATAATCCCGACAGTGCTTCCAAGATTCGTGAACTGTT
>NZ_JAXHDD010000073.1:0-17696 GCF_037072025.1 Pseudogracilibacillus sp. SO30301A
ATATTTATTTACTAATTCATAAAAGACAAATTAGGTGAACCCGCTTTTCACCTTTGATGATGGTTAGAATTTAAAGATGAAGAAACAGTTTATGTGGAAAACCCAGATAAAGATTTTAGATACCATTTAAGGGAATCAGATGATGGGATGGAAATTAGCTTTTATAATCCAAATGGTGAAATCGACTTTTTGAGCAAAAAAGAAAGGATCAAACTGTCCTACCGCTCACTAGCTAAGAGCGCAACGTCCTGGGACTTCGCTTACTCGTCCCATCGAAGGGCATTTGCACTTTCGTTCGTCCCACCGTAAAGATTTGTCGCGAGTGCCAGTACTAGCACGTCAATCACTCGTAAGTTTTCTAAAAATATTCATTGAAAATCATGATAATTTAGTACTCTCGGGGCTGGAATTTCCAAAAAACAGAACTGTTTATTTTGAAAGAGAACAGTAAGAATCAAGGGATCAGTATTAACTAGCATTGGAGTTATTGTTTTTTCTCGCCTTTTGCCGCAAGATTACCAAGATCTTTTTTTTTTGCTTTAGCCGCGCTCCTACTCCCATACTACATTATGCAGACAGATCCAATGCATTTTTTTGTTTTCCTTTATCTTCTATATCCTACTTTCACAATGCATCTAATTACTCTCTTTTTCCAATGAATATTTAAAACTAGCTACTTTATCACTATTGACCATTCTTCTGCTATATTCTAAGATTTTAATTAATGTAGCTACGAAAGTAAACTCGGACTGCTAGGATATTATCAATCCAATGAAAGCGTCGAGGTTTAGACTGAGCGTGACGTTTTACGAAATAATTTTATGTTGCTGAAAAGATATGTTTAAAGAGAGGAGAATCATAATGGGCACAAAAATTAGTATCGATGTCGCACTTTTTAAAGAAAGAGTTGATTTTTTAAGAAATACGATTAATAGTGTGGACAGTAAGATAAGTACTGGTGAGACGTTTGAATTTACAAATGTAAAACCCCTAACAGAGGATCTGGAAAATTTAATTGAAACGATCGAGATGCTGGAAACGTATAAGATGTTATTTAATGAAGATGTGGATACTTTGGAGCATGTGGGGGAATCTTTGCAGAAGCAGGATGAGACATCGGCTCAATCAAGTGCGCAAGCTATTCACGATCCTAGAGGTTATACGCCATTATCAACTTAATTAGGAGGAATTGTAATGAATTTGAAAGCAGATATGCCAGAAGCTATTGCTCTTTTGGAAAAGGTAAGTAGTGCACAAGATAAAGTGGTGACAGAGTTCAATGAGGTTAGCAGTGGCATTGATGACATGATTAATATGGATGAATTTTCAGGTGCAGCTGCTGATTCAGCTAAAGGATATTTTGAAAATGTTCACCAAACTACGGTTTTAGCCTTCCAGCAATTAATGATTGAAATCGATAAGAATTTGAAAAATCATATTAATACTTTCCATTCAGATGTTGACACGAGTGAGAGGGCGAGAGTTTTTAAGCATTATTTGGAAGAAGTGAAAGAAGAAATTGAAACACCTTTTAAATCATTAGTAGAAACTAATGAAGAGGTGGTTAGGACGATTGATGATGTGGCAGATATTGTGTCTGTGACGAAACCAAATATTTCCCTACCCCAGTCGGATAAGGATAGTATCGTTGAATTGATTGAGAAGCTAATTGCAAATTTAGGAACTTACACAACGATAAGCAATGATCGTGTAAAAGAGATGATTCATCATGTGAAGGCATTGATGAAGGAGATTCAATCATATAAAGGGGAAGAACGGTTTAAGAACGTAGATAAAAGTGAACTAGTCGACCCTATAAGAAAAATAATGATTGATGAAGGCGGAATTTTTGAATCATTACTTGATAAGGTTGCAAGTAATGAGCCATTGACCACTAAAGAACAGTCATTACTGTATTATATCTTCCAAAATGTTGTGTTGACCGATGATACGAAAGAAGAAATTAACGATATTACAAATTATATGACTGAGGAAAATATAGATAAGTTGAAAGATAGACTGAATGAAAAAGTAGTCTTTTCTCGAGGGACATTGGAAAGAGAGATTGCAATCATTGAGGCATATCTATATTTGGGTGGAGGAATGAAGCCAGGTCAAACAGAAATATTATCGGAGGACAGGGCAAAATTAGAAGCCTACTTAATGTTACTAAAAAACTATGAAAATACAATGGGTGATAACACGGTCATTATTGTTGACCGATTGGAATATGAAAGCGAGCGCACGATTGATGGAAAGAAGACCGATGTTACAGGACATTTTATTTTTTCAGCCTTGCAGACTGCTGAATATGATGTGGATGAATCCCTTATGAATGAGCAGCAATTCCGGAATTGGAGATTTGATCCGGATGATCCAGTCGCAAAACATTTTAGTTTATTTGACATTAGTTATTATGGTGGGACAGATTCTACTTCGGATAAATTTGGTTACGATATAGCACATTTAAAAGAAAAAGAGACCACATACACGTCTGATTTTATTACAAAGAAGGTATTAGGAAAAATAATGTCCGAGGCGGCAAGTGCTCTCAAGGTCGGGGAGTTATTTAGCCTTGCTAAAGATGTTGATGAACATAATGCAGGATATCAAGAATTAACCAATGCTATTACAGTAGAAGAGGGAATGGAGGCAGCTGGAAGATTAGGAATGGAGTTTGGAATAGCTGAGACACGTAATATTCCGGGACCAAGAACGCCTGATGTAAATGCCGTACAACTTGTGCCAACAGATAAAACTTTTGAAACTATTGAAAGATGGAAGTCTATTCAAAGAGATTATCCACATATTGATTTTCCAGAAAAGGATTTTATGGCTCAAAATTGGTATGAGGTTAGTGAAGCGTTAGATGAAATTAAGGATGAGTACGGAAAAGAAGCTTCGGACTACATTCGTGATGAAACCCTTGGAATAAATGATAAAAATATTGATGATAAGGGATTGATTAAAGAGTTAGAAAAAAAAGAGCTTGATCGAATTTTTGGTAAGTAGACTGTGTGGAGAGTAAGGGAGTGTTGAAGTGTGAAAATTAGTCGGCAACTTTTGCTGTTTATGATAATAATAGTGATGGGAGGTTGTGGTAACGTGATAACTGAAGATCAACTGATTGGCGGAACATGGCTGGTCACTAACGGATATGAAGATGGAGAAATCGGCGGTGATCCTATGTGTCCTCCTTTTAATGAAGGTCTAGAATTTATTGATGAAGAAAATGTGTATGTCATTGCTGAGAAAGAGGAATTTGTCTATAGTTTAAGAGAATCCGATGAAGGAATGAAGATTGAATTTTATAATCCGAATGGTGAAATGGACTTTTTTAAAATCACTTTGGAAAATGAAAATGGATTTGGGCTTAATGGTTCAGGAATGATCAAAACACGAAATTGTTATTTTGAACGGGAGGAATAAAATCATGGACTCCAACGTTACCTTACGTTGGAGTTTTTGTGTTTTTTCGCCGGTAGGCTGATGGATTACTTTCTAGTACTAGGAAAGAGCTTTGGCATAGAAAAAAGGGAACCTGATCGAATTTTTGGTAAATAGACCGTGTGGAGAATAAGGGAGTGTTGAAGCGTGAAAATGGGTCGGCAACTTTTGCTGTTTATGATAGTAGTAATAGTGATGGGGGGTTGTGGTAACGTGATAACTGAGGATCAACTGATTGGCGGAACATGGTTAGTAACTAACGGATATGAGGATGGAGAAATCGGCGGTGACCCTGTGTGCCCTGGTTATGAAGAAGGTATGGAATTTATTGATGAAGAAAAAGTGTATGTTATTGCTGAGGAAAAGGAGATTTCCTATAGTTTAAGTGAATCTGATGAAGGAATGGAAATTATATTTTTTTATCCAAATGGTGAAATTGACTTTTTTACAATTACGATGGAAAAGGAAAATGGATTTGGGCTTAATGGCTCAGGAGTATCCAAAACACGAAATTGTTATTTTGAGCGGCAGGAATAAAATTATAGACTCTCCAACGTTAACCAACGTTGGAGTTTTTGTGTTTTTTTCGCCGGTAGGTAGATGGATTAAAATTCATTTTCTAGTGCTAGGAAAGCGCTATGGCATAGAAAAAGGAGCTTGATCGAATTTTTGATAATAGACTGGGTGGACAATAAAGGAGTGTTGAAGTGTGAAAATTGGTCGGCAACTTTTGCTCCTTCTGATGGTAATAATAGTGATGGAAGGATGTGGTAACGTGATAACTGAAGATCAATTGATCGGAGGAACATGGCTGCTAACTAACGGATATGAGGATGGAGAAATCGGCGGTGATCCAGTGTGTCCTCCTTTTGATGGAGGTCTGGAATTTATTGATGAAGAAAATGTGTATGTCATTGATCAGGAAAAAGAATTTGTCTATCGATTAAGGGAATCTGATGAAGGAATGGAAATTAGCTTTTTTAATCCAAATGGTGAAGTTGACTTTTATACAATTACGATGGAAAATGAAAATGCATTTGGTATTAATGGTGCAGGAGTGTCAAAATTCTGGAATTGTTATTTTGAGCGAGAGGAATAAAATCATGGACTCTCCAACGTTACCTTACGCTGGAGTTTTTGTGTTTTTTCGATGGTAGGCAGATGGATTAAATTAATTTTTAAGTGCTAGGTACGGCATAGAAAAAAGCGCTTGATGAAATTTTTTGTAATGAACCAGGCGGGGGCAATAAGGAGTGTTGAAGCGTGAAAATTGATCGGCAAGTTTTGCTGCTTATGATAGTAATAATAGTGATGGGAGGTTGTGGTAATGTGATAACTGAAGATCAACTGATCGGAGGAACATGGCTGCTAACTAACGGATATGAGGATGGAGAAATCGGCGGTGACCCTGTGTGCCCTGGTTATGAAGAAGGAATGGAATTTATTGATGAAGAAAATGTGTATGTCATTGATCAGGAAAAAGAATTTGTTTATCGATTAAGAGAATCTGATGAAGGGATGAAGATTGAATTTTATAATCCAAATGGTGAAATTGACTTTTATAAAATTACGATGGAAAAGGAAAATGGATTTGGTCTTAATGGCTCAGGTATGATCAAAACACTCAATTGTTATTTTGAGCGAGAGGAATAAAATCATGGACTCTCCAATGTTAACCAGTGTTGGAGTTTTTGTGTTTTTTCGATGGTAGGTAGATGCATTAAATTAATTTTCTAGTTACTAGGAAAGCGCTATGGCATAGAAAAAAGGGAGCTTGATAGAATTTTTGGTAAGTAGACTGTGTGGACGAGGAGTGTTGAAGCATGAAAATGGGTCGGCAACTTTTACTGTTTATGATAGTAATAATAGTGATGGGAGGTTGTGGTAACGTGATAACTGAAGATCAATTGATCGGAGGAACATGGCTGCTAACTAACGGATATGAGGATGGAGAAATCGGCGGTGATCCAGTGTGTCCTCCTTTTGATGGAGGTCTGGAATTTATTGATGAAGAAAATGTGTATGTCATTGATCAGGAAAAAGAATTTGTCTATCGATTAAGAGAATCTGATGAAGGAATGGAGCTTGAATTTTATAATCCAAATGGTGAAATTGACTTTTATAAAATTACGATGGAAAATGAAAATGGATTTGGTCTTAATGGCTCAGGTATGATCAAAACACTAAATTGTTTTTTTGAGCGAGAGGAATAAAATCATGGACTCTCCAACGTTACCTTACGTTGGAGTTTTTGTATTTTTCACCGGTAGGTAGATGGATTAAAATTAATTTTCTGGTGCTAGGAAAGCTACGGCATAGAAAAAAGGAACCTGATAGAATTTTTGATAAGTAGACTGGTTGAACAATAAAGGAGTGTTGAAGTGTGAAAATGGGTTGGCAACTTTTGCTGTTTATGATAGTAATAATAGTGATGGGAGGTTGTGGTAACGTGATAACTGAAGATCAACTAATCGGAGGAACATGGCTGTTAACTAACGGATATGAAGATGGAGAAATCGGCGGTGACCCTGTGTGCCCTGGTTATGAAGAAGGAATGGAATTTATTGATGAAGAAAATGTGTATGTCATTGCTCAGGAAAAAGAATTTGTCTATCGATTAAGAGAATCTGATGAAGGCATGAAGATTGAATTTTATAATCCAAACGGTGAAATTGACTTTTTTAAAATTACGATGGAAAATGAAAATGGATTTGGTCTTAATAGCTCAGGGGTAACCAAAACACGAAATTGTTATTTTGAGCGGGAGGAATAAAATCATGGATTCCAACGTTATTTTACGTTGGAGTTTTTGTTTTTTCATTAATGAAATATATTGAGTTGTTGTTGTAATATAGAATATAGTTTATTTGACATTAGTTATTATGGTGGGACAGATTCTACTTCGGATAAAATTGAGGATGATATAGCACCTTTAAAAGAAAAAGAGACCACATATACGGCAGATTTTATAACAAAAAAGGTATTAAGAAAAATAGTTTCCGAGGCGGAAAGTGCTCTCAAGACCGGGGAGTTATTTAGATTTGATAAAAATGTTAGTGAACATAATGCAGGATATAAAGATTTAACAAATGACATTACAGTAAAAGAGGGAATGGAGGCAGCTACAAAATTAGGAATGGAATTTGGAATAGCTGAAACACGTAATATTCCTAGACCAGGAACGCCTGATGTAAATGCCGTCCAGCTTGTACCAACTAATAAAACTTTTGAAACTATTGAAAGATGGCAGTCTACTCAAAAAGATTATCCACATATTGATTTTCCAGAAGAAGCTTTCTTGACACAAAATTGGTATGAAGTTAGTGAAGCATTAGCAAAAATAAAAAAGAAATACGGAGAAAAAGCCACAGACTACCTACGTGATGAAATCCTTGAAATAAATGATAAGAATATAGTTGACAAGGAATTGATTAGAGGACAAAAGAAAAAAGAGCTTGATCGAATTTTTGGTAACTAGACTGCGTGAAGAGTGAGGGAGTGTTGAAGTGTGAAAATTAGTCGGCAACTTTTGCTGTTTATGATAATAATAGTGATGGGAGGTTGTGGTAACGTGATAACTGAAGATCAACTGATCGGCGGAACATGGCTGGTAACTAACGGATATGAGGATGGAGAAATCGGCGGTGACCCTGTGTGCCCTGGTTATGAAGAAGGAATGGAATTTATTGATGAAGAAAAAGTGTATGTCTTTGCTGAGGAAAAGGAGATTTCCTATAGTTTAAGTGAATCTGATGAAGGAATGGAAATTACATTTTTTTATCCAAATGATATTGACTTTTATAAAATTACGATGGAAAATGAAGATGCATTCGGTCTTAATGGCTCAGGAATGTCTAAAACACGAAATTGTTATTTTGAGAGGGAGAAATAAAATCATGGACTCTCCAACGTTATTTTACGTTGGAGTTTTTGTGTTTTTTCGCCGGTAGGCTGATGGATTACTTTCTAGTGCTAGGAAAGAGCTTTGGCATAGAAAAAAGGGAACCTGATCGAATTTTTGGTAAATAGGCGTTATGGAAAATAAAGGAGTGTTGAAGCGTGAAAATGGGTCAGCAACTTTTGCTGTTTATGATAGTAATAATAGGGATGGGAGGTTGTGGTAACGTGATAACTGAAGATCAACTGATCGGAGGAACGTGGCTGCTAACTAACGGATATGAGGATGGAGAAATCGGCGGTGACCCAGTGTGCCCTCCTTTTGATGGAGGTCTGGAATTTATTGATGAAGAAAATGTGTATGTCATTGATCAGGAAAAAGAATTTGTCTATCGATTAAGAGAATCTGATGAAGGTATGGAAATTGAATTTTATAATCCAAATGGTGAAATTGATTTTTTTACAATTACGATGGAAAATGAAGATGGATTTGGTATTAATGGTGCAGGAATGAGCAAAACACGAAATTGTTATTTTGAGCGGGAGGAATAAAATCATGGACTCTCCAACGTTAACCTTACGTTGGAGTTTTTGTTTTTTTTCACCAGTAGGTAGATGGATTAAAGTTAATTTTCTAGTGCTAGGAAAGCGCTATGGCATAGAAAAGGGAGCTTGATCGAATTTTTGATAATAGACTGGGTGGACAATAAAGTGTTGAAGTGTGAAATTTGGACGGCAACTTTTGCTGCTTATGATAGTAATAATAGTGATGGGAGGTTGTGGTAACGTGATAACTGAAGATCAACTGATCGGAGGAACATGGCTACTAACTAACGGATATGAGGATGGAGAAATCGGCGGTGATCCCGTATGTCCTTCTTTTGACGAGGGTCTGGAATTTATAGATGAAGAAAATGTGTATGTCATTGCTGAGGAAAAAGAATTTGTCTATCGATTAAGAGAATCTGATGAAGGGATGGAAATTGAATTTTATAATCCAAACGGTGAAATTGACTTTTTTACAATTACGATGGAAAATGAAAATGGATTTGGTCTTAATAGCTCAGGGGTAACCAAAACACGAAATTGTTATTTTGAGCGAGAAAAATAATATTTTGTAGTGAAAAAATACGGTGATACTATATGAGATATTTTAGGCTTATCTTCATGGGTACATTCTTAATATTAGTGAGCGGATGTACAGAATTAATCACAACAGATGATTTGATGGAGGAACATGGCTGGTAACTAACGGATATGAGAATGGGGAAGTCTTCGGTGATCCTGTATGTCCTGCTTATGAAGGAATGGAAATTATATTTTTCTATCCAAATGGTGAAATTGATTTTTATAAAGTTTCTTTTAAGGAAAGGTTGATTTTCTAAGAAATACGATTAATAGTGTGGACAGTGGGATTAGCACAGGTGAGACGTTTGAATTTACAAATGTAAAACCCCTAACAGAGGATCTGGAAAATTTAATTGAAACGATCGAGATGTTGGAAACGTATAAGACGCTCTTTAATGAAGATGTGGATACTTTGGAACATGTAGGAGAATCTTTGCAGAAACAGGATGAGACATTGGCTCAATCAAGCGCGCGGGCTATTCATGACCCTAGGGGCTATACGCCACTAGCGACTTAAGGGGGATTTGTAATGAATTTGAAAGCAGATATGCCAGAAGCTATTGCTCTTTTGGAAAAGGTAAGTACTGCACAAGATAAAGTGGTGACAGAGTTCAATGAGGTTAGCAGTGGCATTGATGACATGATTAATATGGATGAATTTTCAGGTGCAGCTGCTGATTCAGCTAAAGGATATTTTGAAAATGTTCACCAAACTACGGTTTTAGCCTTCCAGCAATTAATGATTGAAATCGATAAGAATTTGAAAAATCATATTAATACTTTCCATTCAGATGTTGACACGAGTGAGAGGGCGAGAGTTCTTAAGCATTATTTGGAAGAAGTGAAAGAAGAAATTGAAACCCCTTTTGATTCATTGGTAGAAACTAATGAAAGAGTGGTTAGGACGATTGATGATGTGGCAGATATTGTGTCTGTGACGAAACCAAATATTTCCATACTCCAGTCGGATAAGGACAGTATCGTTGAATTGATTGAGGAGTTAATTGCAAATTTAGGAACTTACACAACGATAAGCAATGATCGTGTGAAAGAAATGATTCATCATGTGAAGGCATTGATGAAGGAGATTCAATCATATAAAGGAGAAGAACGGTTTAAGAACGTAGATAAAAGTGAACTTATCGACCCTATAAGAGAAATAATGATGGATAAAGGTGGAATTTTTGAAACACTTCTTGAGAAGGTTGCAAGTAATGAGCCACTGACCCCAAAAGAACAGTCATTACTGTATTATATCTTCCAGAATGTTGTGTTGACCGATGATACGAAGGAAGAGATTAACGATATAACAAATTATATGACTGAGGAAAATATAGATAAATTGAAAGATAGATTGAATGAAAAAGTAGTCTTTTCTCGAGGGACATTGGAAAGAGAGATTGCAATCATTGAAGCATATCTATATTTGGGTGGAAGAATGAAGCCAGGTCAAACAGAAATACTATCGGAAGACAGATCAAAATTAGAAGCCTATTTAATGTTGCTCAAAAATTATGAAAATACAATGGGTGATAACACGGTCATCATTGTTGACCGATTGGAATATGAAAGCGAGCGCACGATTGATGGAAAGAAGACCGGTGTTCAGGGGCATTTTATTTTTTCAGCCTTGCAGACTGCTGAATATGATGTGGATGAATCCCTTATGAATGAGCAGCAATTCCGGGATTGGAGATTTGATCCGGATGATCCAGTAGCAAAACATTTTAGTTTATTTGACATTAGTTATTATGAGGGAACGGATGCTAATTCGGAAAAAATTGAGGATGATACAGCACATTTAAAAAATAAAGAGACCACATATACGACAGATTTTATAACGAAAAAGGTATTAGGAAAAATAGTGTCAGAGGCGGCAAGTACTCTTAAAGTTGGAGAGCTATTTAGCCTTGCTAAAGATGTTGATGAACATAATGCAGGATATAAAGAATTAACGAATGACATTACAGTGAAAGAGGGAATGGATGTAGCTATAAGATTAGGAATGGAATTTGGAATAGCTGAGACACGTAATATTCCGGGACCAAGAACGCCTGATGTAAATGCCGTCCAGCTTGTACCAACTAATAAGACTTTTGAAATTATTGAAAGATGGCAGTCTATTCAAAGAGATTATCCACATATTGATTTTCCAGAAAAGGATTTTATGGCTCAAAATTGGTATGAGGTTAGTGAAGCGTTAGATGAAATTAAGGATGAGTACGGAAAAGAAGCTTCGGACTACATTCGTGATGAAACCCTTGGAATAAATGATAAAAATATTGATGATAAGGGATTGATTAAAGAGTTAGAAAAAAAAGAGCTTGATCGAATTTTTGGTAAATAGGCGGTATGGAAAATAAAGGAGTGTTGAAGCGTGAAAATAGGTCGGCAACTTTTGCTGCTTGTTATAGTAATAATAGTGATGGGAGGTTGTGGTAACGTGATAACTGAAGATCAACTGATCGGCGGAACATGGTTAGTAACTAACGGATATGAAGATGGAGAAATCGGCGGTGATCCTGTGTGCCCTGGTTATGAAGAAGGAATGGAATTTATTGATGAAGAAAAAGTGTATGTCTTTGCTGAGGAAAAGGAGATTTCCTATAGTTTAAGTGAATCTGATGAAGGAATGGAAATTACATTTTTTTATCCAAATGATATTGATTTTTATAAAATTACGATGGAAAATGAAAATGGATTTGGTCTTAATAGCTCAGGGGTAACCAAAACACGAAATTGTTATTTTGAGCGGGAAGAATAAAATCATGGATTCCAACGTTATTTTACGTTGGAGTTTTTGTGTTTTTTCGCCGGTAGGCTGATGGATTACTTTCTAGTGCTAGGAAAGAGCTTTTGGCATAGAAAAAAGGGAACCTGATCGAATTTTTGGTAAATAGGCGGTGTGGAGAATAAGGGAGTGTTGAAGTGTGAAAATTAGTCGGCAACTTTTGCTGTTTATGATAATAATAGTGATGGGGGGTTGTGGTAACGTGATAACTGAAGATCAACTGATCGGCGGAACATGGCTGGTAACTAACGGATATGAAGATGGGGAAATCGGCGGTGACCCTGTGTGTCCTTCTTTTGATGAAGGTCTGGAATTTATTGATGAAGAAAAAGTGTATGTTATTGCTGAAGAAAAAGAATTTGTTTATAGATTAAGAGAATCTGATGAAGGGATGGAAATTAGCTTTTTTAATCCAAATGGTGAAGTTGACTTTTATACAATTACGATGGAAAATGAAGATGCATTTGGTCTTAATGGTTCAGGGATAGTTAAAACATTAAATTGTTATTTTGAGCGGGAGGAATAAAATCATGGACTCTCCAACGTTATTTTACGTTGGAGTTTTTGTGTTTTTTCGCCGGTAGGCTGATGGATTACTTTCTAGTGCTAGGAAAGAGCTTTGGTATAGAAAAAAGGGAACCTGATCGAATTTTTGGTAAATAGGCGGTGTGGAGAATAAGGGAGTGTTGAAGCGTGAAAATGAGTCGGCAACTTTTGCTGTTTATGATAGTAATAATAGTGATGGGAGGTTGTGGTAACGTGATAACTGAAGATCAACTGATCGGAGGAACGTGGCTGGTCACTAACGGATATGAGGATGGAGAAATCGGCGGTGACCCAGTGTGCCCTCCTTTTGATGGAGGTCTGGAATTCATTGATGAAGAAAATGTGTATGTCATTGCTGAAGAAAAAGAATTTGTCTATCGATTAAGAGAATCTGATGAAGGGATGGAAATTAACTTTTTTAATCCAAATGGTGAAATTGATTTTTTTACAATTACGATGGAAAATGAAGATGGATTTGGTATTAATGGTGCAGGAATGAGCAAAACACGAAATTGTTATTTTGAGCGGGAGGAATAAAATCATGGACTCTCCAACGTTAGCCTTACGTTGGAGTTTTTATTATGATAGTTAAATACCTATGCCGGGGGTTCCAGAGAGCTTCTAGCGTGGGGGGGCAAAAAAGACTCTCTTAAAAAACGAAGCCTTCTAAGTTAAAGAAAGCTTCGTTCATAATTTAATGTGGGAACAATAATTTTCCATCAACTTTTTCATATTTATACCATGAAAAGAGCAAAATTGCCCCAGTAATAATGAGTAGGGAACTTGTTACGAAAAACACGGATGAGAATCCAAAAAAACCAGCTAAAACTCCACCGAGAGCTGGACCAATAATGTTTCCTAAAAATCGTAAGCTTGTATTATAACCAAGTACCTCGCCTTGCATTGAGAGCGGTGCTTCCTGTCGAATATATGCAATTCGTGTTGGCACAATTCCACCAATCGCTATTCCAAGTAAAAACCTTAAAATAACCAATTGCCAGATATTCGTGACAAACGCACCAGGGAGATAAACGATTCCCGCCATAAATAATAGAATAATCAATATTTTTATATATCCGAATTTATCTCCAAATGTTCCCCAACGTCTTGCAAAAAGTAAATTGCCAAGTCCAGCCGCAGAAAAAGCGAGTCCCGAAAAGAAAGCAAGGCTCTTCACCCCATTAATCTCTGCAACATACAATGATAAAATAGGTTGAATACTAAAATGTGCAATCTGTACAAGTGTCGATGTGATCATCACGATAAGTAAGACTGGATGCCCCACAATATGCATTATCACTTCTTTTGTCGTATACATTTTTTTCTCAGCCTTGTTTGTTACGATTATCTGCATTTCTTTAAGACCAAATAAGACGATAAATGCCGAGAGAAAAATGGTTATTGACACCCATTTAAATGTAGCGCTATAGCCAAACATATCTGCTAGCACTCCACCTAATAATGGTCCCATTAATGTACCGGTGACGCTACCTGTTTGTAGAGAACCTAGTACTCGGCCTGCAATTTCTTTTGGGATCTGGGTAGAGATAAACGCTTGTGACATTGGGATAAAACCTGTGAATACCCCCATGATAAAGCGAAATAAAAAAAGCTGCCAAACCGTTGTGGCAAACCCCATTAATAGTACTGAAACACCAAGTCCCGTAGCGGAGATAATTAAAATATTTTTTCTGCCATATTTATCTCCAATTCGTCCCCAAATTGGTGAAAAAATAAAGGCAGTTACGAAAGTAATCGCAAAAACCCAGCCGGACCAACTTTGAACATAACTTTCAGAAAAATTTCCGAATGAATCAATGTAGAGAGAAATAAACGGAAGTACCATTGTCATGCTTCCAGCAATGAAAAAGTTCGCAAACCACATAATGACGACATTTCGTTTAACTAGTGATTTTTGATAACTAATTCTATAACACTTCTTTCTTATTTTATTCTTTAATTCCATCATACCTGCTTTTGTCAAATAACTAAACTTATCTGCTTCAGATTGAATTTTCCATCTTGATGTTTCCCGAGTTATTAACATTTCTTTGGGTTATTCAAGGATTGTCTTTAAAGCACATCAGAAAGAATACTATAAGCCAGCTGTTGTCGGTGATTGATCTGAAGATTTCTTAGAGAAACTTAAACCAAAAGCAGATGCTTAAAGTCCAAGTAAAGGATCTTGGCTTAAGTTTCAGAATCTCCCCTTATAGATGTGGATTTTTATAGTTTGTCCGTAAAATACCTGTAAAGAAGCTTTTTGCATATCTACAAGGTGTAGGAATTTATCCGTTATTTATTATCAATATCCGTACAGAGCTGTTTGAATAAAATTAATTTGAATCAATGGATAACGAGGTGTACGCTGCATTTGTACCTGCAAGTCTTCCTGTCACCAGTGCTGCGGTAATATTATAACCCCCGGTATAGCCATGAATATCTAAAATTTCTCCACAAAAAAACAATCGTTCCATAATTTTTGATTCCATCGTATTTGGAACGATTTCTTTTGTAGAAATCCCTCCACCTGTAACAAACGCTTTTTCAATTGGAAGCGAGCCGTTTACATAAAAGGTAAACTCTTTTAAATTTTTAATAATAGTCATCACAATATCTTTTGAAACGTTTCCTGCGCGTAGTTCAATATCTACTAAATTCTGTTCGAAAACTACGTTAAGCATGCGCTCTGGAATCGCAGTAACATCTTTTATCAGATTTTTAAAAGACTTTCTAGGATTTTCATCTCGTAAATTAAAAATTTTATCAACAAGTTCATCAATCGTATCCGCCGGCAGTGTATCTAAATGCATGAGAACATGATTGCAACCTTTCAGAATTTCTTTTACAACAAATTGCGAACATCTTAAAACTGCTGGACCAGAAACGCCAAAATGGGTGAATACCATATCCATTTGATGCGTTATAATTGGTTTCCCTTTTTGATTTAATACAGATAATGTAACATCTCGTAAGGAAAGTCCATGTAACGCTTTATTTTTAATGAATGGTTCATTGGAAGTTAATGCTACTTCGGTAGGGTAAAGTTCCGTAATCGTGTGCCCAGCTTTTTTTGCCCACGGATATCCGTCTCCTGTTGAACCTGTATGCGGAACTGATTTTCCGCCGACTGCAATTACCACCGCTTTTGTAGCCATTTTTTCACCGTTCTTTAGCAGTACAGTATGTAACACTTCAGTATAGTGTATTGCTTCAACCGCGCTTGACAGCCTAATGTCAACACCGTATTCATGTAATTTATTTATTAGTGTATTGACCACCGACTTTGCAGAATTAGAAACAGGGAACATTCTGCCGTGATCTTCTTCTTTTAATTGAACCCCTATTCCTTCAAAAAAGTCGATGATGTCATCGTTATTAAAGACCGAAAAAGCGCTGTATAAAAATTTTCCATTACCTGGGATATTTTTAATTACTTCTTCTTGAGGAAGCCGATTCGTTACATTACAGCGTCCGCCACCGGAAATTGCAAGTTTATTTCCGAGTTTTGTTCCTTTTTCAAGAAGAAGTGTTTTGGCACCATTTTCAGCCGAGGAAATTGCTGCCATTAATCCAGATGGTCCTCCACCTATTACAACTACATCATACAAAAAAATTCATCCTTTCGATTTGGTAATTATCACATGATAGTTGTGCTTATAAAATTTTATGATTTCCTATTTGCTCAAAAAAGAGATGCATTCGCACCCCTTTAGAAAAGCTTATAGTTCCCTATTTTTTACTGTGACAACGCGAATATGGTCTGTAGTAAGTACTTCAATAATATTTATATTGTCAATGGAATAATTGACATTGTGAAATTTAATAGCTGATGGATTACGGGTCATTTTGAAAATCTCCTATTTTGTTGTTCACCTTATATTACCATGCTTTATAGTGCGTGTTCAAAACTCCTATGTCTTTACAGACACCGCAATGAATGAAAATGGGGGTAAGTTTCAAGCAACGGAATGTATGCATTTATATACATGAGTAGCGGAGAAACAAGCATTCGTGCGAAATTCGCAGTGTCATTTTTACCGGACTTTTTGAACATCCTCTTATATGGAAATTTTAATCATATGAACTGGGGGTATAAAACATATTGATCTGAAAAAAATAACGTAAACAATTAGAAAGGAAAAGGCAATGAAAAAAGCAAAGCTAATTTTACTAACATTAATTATTTTCGGTGCAGCTATTAATCCTATTCAAGCGAAGCAATCGACGGAAATCATTCCTCAAAATCAACCACCTACAATAATGGAATTAGCGTTCTTAAGATTCTTAGGAAATACTATACTTGAAGTTATGTACAATCACGGAGATAACCAATTATTCATGGCTGAACGGATTGAGAAAATTACACAAAATGTAGAAAATGATACGTACGATATCACGCTACATGTAATTGGATTTGAAGGAGCGCATAATCCTCCGTATAAGTTGATTCAGATGACAATTCGAATACCGGGAAAAGATGGGGATTATGAGGTAATCAATTATAAAAGTAGAATTATCTCTGGGAAAGAATTTAAAGAGCTAAGTGATGATATAGAAGAAAAATTACCATGATGGGTTGGGATAAGTTTGTGCTCGGTGTTGAGTCGATTCTCGGGATGTCGAGTGGAATTCTAAGATAATATGTCCATTTATCAGATGTACAGTCTCATCTTCTTCGTAACTTATCCAAATCTAGTATCCATCTCTTCGTTCCAGATTTCTTGATAAGACCGGCGCCCTTTAAAAGAGTATTTGCCGCACTTCTATTTACTATTAAAAAATCTCTACATTGTTTATTAGTTATTTCCCTATCTATTAGGAGCGCCCGGTCACAAAGGGCATTTAAATGTGCATCCTTTGAAAAAGTACCACATTTTTTGCATTGCCAATTATATCGTAGACGTTCCATCCCAAGTGTTTTACACGTTGGACATTGAACACCCGGTAAAATTTCATCCTTTTTAATTCCAAACTCATGCAGAACATCGCTATCAAAATCATGGCAATTCCTTAAGATTTCATTGTTAATTCTATTTTGAAATTGGATATTTCTGGGTCTATTTCGAGCAAGTTGTTCATCCATTTGCATAATTCGAAGTGGCACTTCATCGACATAAGATACAGCTTTTTTAATCGCCTTCTCATCTCCCAAAACCTTGATAATTGTACTGTGTTCAGAAAATGAAATAAAATAATAAATCGGTAGACCGCCAAGATGCCGCATCTGTAACCAACGAAGCAGAAGAAATTGATTGTTTTCCACCTGAGTGATGGGATATTTACGGCCATCAATTTTTTCACCATTCTCTTGAATTAATTGTTTAAGATTTGTATCGAATGTGACTGTTCCTTCATAGCTTTTCACTTCATTCATGTATATCGCGTGAGGGGAGGTAATTACGGAATCAATTTGAAATTGTCTTTCAAAGACCTTTAGTGCAACATCGTTAAGAACACTAAACTTATCCGGCAAACCCCTTAAATGATAATCAAGTTTTCGTTCTCCGTTAAAACCTTTTTGATCTCGTGCTGCGGAATATCGTAATGCTGGTAACCTTCTATCGCTTTGAGGTAATCTTGGAATTGCAGCATCCTTCTTTTGTAGTGGAATTGGTTTCTTTCTTTCTCTCATAAACATCGCTTCACCTCCTTGTTTAAGCCAATTTTATAATATATAAAATTTTACGTCAAAAACCTATTATTGAATTTTTAGGTAGTTTTAGTTTAGTAAAATTTAAAAACCTCTTAGGGAAACTTCAAGTTTGTCTAGGAGGTAAACCTGTATTTTGCTAATTTATATAAAGATGATAGAGATTTAGCAAGTTGAGTGCGTTCAAGATGTCGAGTGGATTCTCAAGATGTCGAGTGGAATTCCAAGATGTCG
>NZ_JAXHDD010000074.1:0-16522 GCF_037072025.1 Pseudogracilibacillus sp. SO30301A
GCTGAACGTTCAACTCCCCATTGATTGGAATGGATGAAATCAGTTTGGCTAAAGGGAAAGGAGCGGAAAAGCAAGCCAACGAAGAAATTCGCAGTGTCATTTTTAACGGACTTTTTGAACATCCTCTAATATAGAAAAAGTTATGAAATGAATACATTTAAACATCCAATCATATGCTAAAAACAACTGGATATCAAAATTAGTCTTCTTGGGATTTCGATATAAAGTAATTTAATGGTCCAACAAAAACTAGCCCTCCAGCGGCTATGCCTAAGAAAACGGCCGAATATGAGAACAATTCAATGTCACGACCTAAAAAATAATCTGTAATAATGCGAAGGATGGTAATAATAACTGGAAATCCGAGAGACCAAAATAACATTATTTTTAAACCTTTAGACATCGCTTTTAGCCCCCTTTTATAAGAACTTATTCAATTAAATGAAGTTAAATACAATTAATAATTAAATATCGCTTTCCATATAGAATTACACTCATTTAAAATAAATTTTTCAAAAAATCCACTGTTAGTAGGTTTATTTATCATGCATTTTTTAGGATATAAATTAACCTTTTATAACATAGCCTTTCTTAACATTATGGTTGTTTTTATGTGATATTAATACTAATTCTTATTCATCAACTAACTCGATTGTTTAAATTTGATTTAATAATAATTTGGTATCCTAATTCTTTTATTTAGGTATATTAGTCATCAATATTTTCTGTCCTTATTATAAATCTGTTTTGGAACTTCGACCTGTATAAACCAATTCAACGTTTTTCTCAATTTTAAATACCAGATTAGTCTTCTTTATTATTTATCTTTTCTTCTACAAAACTTCCTAACTCCTTCGCAAATTCACGAAAATTTTTAGGTGTAAGTTTTTCTACATCCGTTCCTTCACCTGAATGTTTTTCTACCGTCCCGTCTTCAAACTGTAACCATAAGCTCCAACTATACCCATCCTGATAGGTTTCTGGATCCTCAAAAGTATAATCCTTTTTCCAGCTTTGTACTTCATATTTTTCTAAGATGTCAATCGCTTTCTCCGTATCATTTATTTGTAGGACATCATCAGCGCGAAATCCACGAATATTAATCGAAGGATTTACATAAATTTCATTATTTTTAACATCTATTGCAATCGACTTATAATTGACCATTCATCAAAAAAATTTTTTATTACATTATTAATTGGATGTTTTTCCGTAGCTTCTGGCGCTTTATCGATGTGTTTAAATTCAAAAATATCGTATTTCCCCATAATACTCTCTTCTCCTTCGTCACTCTTCTCTACATCGTTATTCTTTGACTTAAAAGGTTCCACCTGATTTTCTTCTGAAGATGGCTGACAACCTAAAATGGATAACAAACAAACACCTATTAAAAAGTAATAGGCCGATTTTCTTTTCATTCGTTTCCACCTTCATTCATTTGCTCAAAAATTTCTTCCATATTTTCTTTTGAGTTTGGTAAGTATTCGTCGAGGCTTGCAATCTGTTTATCTCTGAAGTCCCCATTTTCTAACATCATACTACCATAATAACTAGCAAACCCTTCTCTATTTGGTTCTCTTTTTCTTTCTAGTGAATCAGTATGAATCCAATAACTGTTTTTGTGATGTCCTCATTTACCTTTTATTTGATTCAAAGTAACTCCCCCATAAACATCAGATGCATTGTGATCTTCGTTCGTAACTGACGTTTGATTATATCCTTTTTGTAAAATAAAAGTGAAGCCTTTTCCATAATTTCAGATTTTGCATTCTCGCTTTCGTACCTTCTTTTGTTCAAAAATGCTCCTTTTTTTAATTGAACAATCGTTCTTTTTTATCTGCCAAAAAAGGCCTGTCAAAAGCTTCTCTACCATGATTAGTCACGAACCTTAAAAGGCAGTGAGTGAAGGCCGTTTATAAATAAAAAACGAGAATAATCGCTCGTATTTTTTTATTTATTCCATTTCTTTCAATTTTTCTTCCACAAAGTTTCCTAAATCCTTCGCAAATTCACGAAAGTTATCAGGTGTAAGTTTTTTGACATCCGTTCCTTTTCCCGAATGTTTTTCTACCGTCCCGTCTTCAAACTGCAACCATAACTTCCAACTATACCCATCTTCATAAGTGCCTGGATCTTCAAATGTATAATCGGTTTTCCATTCTTGGACATCATATTTTTCCAATATTTCATGAACCTGATCTGCTCCATTGATCTCAACGATCCCGCCTCGAGCACGGAACCCACGACCACTGATGATAGGATTAATATAAATTTCATTATTTTGTACATCAATTGCTACCGCCTCATATGGAACATCAATAGACCATTCATCAAAAAAGACTTTAATCACTTCTTTAATAGGATGTTTTTCCGTTGCCTCTGGAGCTTTATCGATATGCCTAAAATCAAAAATGTCTTTTTGCGTCACATGATTTCCCTCACTATCATTACTATTTAGTTCCTTTTCATTTATATCCTTCTGACCCGTTGTTTCATCTTTGTCTTGATTTGTAGATGACTGGCAACCGAGTAATAATAAACAAATTATAAAAATAGATAAATAGCTCAGTTGTTTCTTCATTCATTTACACCTTCATTTATTTTATCAAACATTTCATCCATATGTAGTTTGGAGTTAGGCAAGTATTCATTGACACTCTCTATCTGTTCATCTCTAAATTCTCCATCTTCTATCATGCTACTTCCATAATAACTAGCAAATCCTTCTTTGTTTGGTTCATTCGTTCGCTCACGAGTGTCTTCATTAATCCAATAATCTAGCTCGTGATGTCCCCATCTTCCTAAGATCTCATTTAAAGTTACCCCACCATAAACATCAGATACATTATGATGTTCGTCGGCATATAATTCACCCGATATCCGGGTTTGAATAGTACCAAATAAGTCATCTTCTGCATTTGTCAAATCTATATCCGATGATGGTCCTTTATGAATCGCTACTTTCACAATATTATTAATCATTTTCTTTTTATCTGAAACATTAATTTCATCGTATTCCGCCTTATTTAATTCGTTTCTAAGTTCTGTCCGTATTCTATTTTCTACATCCCCATGCATATGTTCCGCCAATGTCTTCCCATTAGTTCTGTATACATCTGAAAAAAAGCCGTTCATCTCATTATCCACACCGTAATAATAATCAATCGCATGCCCTAGTTCATGAAAAAAAGTAAAGTATGCACCCCGTTCATTCGTACGATCTCTTTCATATACATAAGTTATAGAATTTCCTGTATCGTTAAAAAACGACGGTCCCGGATCCTCTTCATCATCAGGGTTTATCTCTACTAAAATCAGCTCCATCCTATCCAAATACTTCAACGCTAGTGTCTGATACGGCTCCTCCGCCACATACATTAAATACTTTATTTCCACAATGTCTTTCGCATCTAAAACAGAAAGAAATTCATCCGTAGTTTCCACATATTCCGGATTTCTTTCTTCATATTTAATAATGGTAATAATTTTTTCAAGATCTCCCGGATACCTCTTAAGATGATCACTATATTTTGCTTTCGCTTTTCTTGTATAATGGATCTCATCGAGCTTCTGAATCCAACTTAAATCCATTCCTTCTGTACTAAATGTGCCGGTATTACTATTAAATCCTTTTCCACCTTGAATCTGACTAAGACCCAGCATTACATTTCTAGCAAGTTGCAGCGCGGTATCATAATTACTCGCAGACGCACTATTAAACATATATAAATTTTCTAATTTCTCCTCAAGTTTCCGTTGCATATGTTTGTAAATAAGAATAGATACTCCAAATATGGGGGTAGTTTCATTTAATGATTCAAGATTTTTTATCATTCGGCTAATTTCTTGGATTTGTTCCCTAACTTCTTGCTCCACAACATCTGTCGTAGCTACTTGTGATTTAAAGTCATCGAGAAATTTGTCATTTTGACGAATTAATTCCTCACATAAATAAATAATTCCTTCGGCAAGAGGAAGATATGTTTGAGTCATGAAAACTTTAGCGGAATGATAAGTTTTACCTTGTAGAGAAAATGCCAGCGTGAAGGAAGTAATTGAAGCAATCGTCCGTTCCATTGATTGGATAATCTCGATACAAATCGCATTCGCGCTATTTTTTTGTGCATCAGTTTCTCCTAAAAACATATTTAGACTCACGTATCTTCCCCCCGCTCGATCGACCGCTTCAATTCATATAAGTCGTCTTCCAAATAAAATAATTCTTGTCTTTCTTTCAATATTTCATTCTTTTTACTATCAAGCTCATGTAAAATCTGTCGTTTGCACTGTTGCAGTTCTAATCTATCGTACTCAATAGCATTGGCTAACTCTTCGTCCCCATGCCACACATCATATAAGCGCGCAAATAAATGCTCACCCTGATTATTTATTTCCAAAAAATGATTCTCTATTTGTTCATATTCGGCTAATGCACGATGATTTTGCTCCTGCCTGTCCTGTAGATCTTGTAACCTTACATTAATTCGATTAATTTCATCTGCCGACATAAAAGATCACCCATTTTTCGCCTTTTGATACGTATTTAAATCCCGAAGTGCCTCATTAATTGGTAAAAGTCGATTAATCGCAGCACCCATTTCCTGATCCGTCCGTTCAAATTCCTTTGCAACCTTATGGATATTTTCGATCGTTTCTTGAAAACATTGATTAAAAAGCCGTGCTAGTTTTATTGCTTCCTGATTTGCTTCTTGAGCCTTTGCATTCACCGCGAGAGTCGTTTTTTCCGCATTGGGAATCGTTTTACTCACCGCAGTCTGAATCGCATCCGAGGCATTCCCCATTTCACTAGCAATATCTTCTGCAGTTTTCAAACTACTTTGAATCATAACATTCCCTTCCAATCTACATATACTTTTCTATAACTTTCCAATTTTATAGATTTCATTATAGCAACTGGAATAAATCATAACAAGGGAATAAAGTGCATGAAATCACAGTAAATTCTTCACAAAAACTCCTACAATGTATTTACTTACTTTTCAACTTGGGTCTATTGACATTGGGGCAAAACATCTTTTCACTTCATTTGGTCAACTTGTTTCCATTTAATATCGTTACTTTATTATGGTGGTCTCCAGCTTGGTTAATTTTCAGCATAAGAAAAAATAGTGAGAACAAGGCACAACTTACTTAGTTCCGACGATGATACGAAGTCGCACAAATAACACGCCAAAAGGCTGCTCTCACGTACAAATACAAAAAGCCCTCTAGTAATAATGCTAAAGTACTAGATAGGTCTTTTTACTCATCTCTCAGCCGGAATCGGTATTTTCAGTGAAAAATATAAAACACCTAATCCAACGAACACAATAAGCAAACCAATCCAGACACTTTCAGTAAATCCTAAAGCCAAATATCCCGCACCTGCTATCCCAGCAGCAATAAGAGCATAAGGAAGTTGGGTCATCACATGGTCAATATGATGACAATTTGATCCTGTTGCTGATAAAATCGTTGTATCGGAAATCGGTGAGCAATGATCGCCAAAAACTGCACCCGCCAAGACAGCAGCAAGCATTGGCAAGATTAATTCAATATGAGTCGCAGCCGCAATTTGCCCCGCAATCGGAAGAAGTAAAGCAAAAGCCCCCCAAGAGGTTCCGGTTGAAAAGGCGATTAAACCGGCAATGATAAAAATAATAAACGGTAATAAGGCAAATGGCAGATTGGCTTTTTCAACAACGTCTGCCAAATACGTTCCCGTTCCTAACTGATCAATCAAATCACTAATCGTCCAAGCAAGAACTAAAATGATAACCGCTGGCAACATTGCTTTCATGCCGTTCAAAATACTACCGAAAAAGTGACTTCCATTTAATTCACCTTTTGCCACATGTCTGAAAAAGAATAAAATTGTAGTCAAAACTGCTACAATTCCACCATAAAATAACGCTGTGGAAACATCCGCCTCACCTAAAATAGCAATGACACTTTTTTCCCCACCATCTAGCGCAGACATTCCCGTCCAGAAAATAAATCCAATCGTGGCAACAAATAATACAATAATCGGCACAATTAATTCCGATGTTTTTCCTAAACTGCTCGCTGACCCTGCTTCCAAATCTCCTGAAGTTTTCACATCCGATCTAGAAACCTCCCCCGTCTTGATCGCATGCAACTCATGCTTTTTCATCGGGCCAAAATCTGCTTGTTTAAGCGCAATAACAAGTACGACTCCAAGGGCAGACCAAACATAAAAATTCATCGGAATCATGAGTAGAAAAGCACTTAGCTCAGTATAGTCAACAATATTATGCGTTGTTAAAACCATCCCGATCAACCCGAGAATGTACGCACCCCAACTCGATACAGGTGCAATAACACAAACTGGAGCAGCGGTCGAGTCAACGATATAAGCAAGTTTTGCCCGTGAAATCCGATGTTTATCCGTAATCGGTCTAGCAACTTGTCCGACCGTCAAACAATTGAAATAATCATCAATAAATAGCGCAATCCCAAGAAATATCGTCACAATCTGTGCACCAACCCGTGTTTTCACACGCCGAATCATCCAATCACCAAACGCCTGTGTTGCGCCCATCACACTAATAAAATTTGTTATCATTCCAAGCAGTAAAATAAAAAATATAATATATACATTCCACGTATTTAATCCGCCATCTTCTATAAACACACCGTTTAACGCCCCGAACATAAGACGAACTGCATCGCTGACATGAAAATGTGCGATAAATAAGGCCGACGCAATGATTCCCACACCTAAAGAAATGAGAACACGCCGAGTAAGCAAAACCATAATAATTGCCAATAACGGCGGAATGAGTGACCAAAAAGAATCTGCCAAAATTAATACTCTCCTTCATGATGAATAACAAAAATTTTAACCTCTCCTATTATAACGCATTATTAGAAGATGTGAGAATGAAGTACACCCCCTTAATTTGCTTTTATCTTTGATAAAATTCGCTCCTAACAAAACAACAATTGTTTAATAAATTTGTACATCACCCGAGTATGGATTAAATTAGCCGATGTGTATCTCCATCAAGGGGCTCCTACTGATGAATGTAGTGCTGCTTCTTCTTTATTTCTATTTAATGGAGCCTACATAGCTCTTCCTAATATTTTCAGAAGAAATCAGGAGAACGCGGCGGAGCTCTTATCACTATTTTTAACCGAGATAAAGAACGCCACGTGGCTCCTTTCAATACTTTCTAACGAGATCAAAGAATACGAGAGGAGCGCAGACATTTCCTTTAATTCCGTCCCTGAATTTGCCCATAAGAGCGGGATGATTAATCAAAATCATATAAACGTCTTATTCATTTTTAATAAGAACTACATCTCATCATGTAGGATCGATCACACACCACCATTGTTAAAATCTCCATTCAAGCTCCAAGCGATTCAAATTCGCTCTTCACAAATTCAATCTCTTTTTTACCTCCCTTTTACATTTATTTAACCTTTGAATGTTAATCTAATAATGAAAATACTATTCATAAAAAGGGAGATACCAATGCTTACAAAAGAGATGGTTATAAACTTTCAAGTGTATAGTCGCGTAAAAGAATTAATTCAACAAGCCGGGGAAACAGTTAGAAACGAGGTATTTCACAGGGAAACAATCACGACAAAAGAAAGTTTCATAGACTTAGTGACAACTGTCGCTCAAGAGGTGGAGATTTTTTTCACAAAAAAATTGCGTCGCCTTATTCCAGGAAGTCATTTGATTGCCGAAAAATCCAATACAATGAACTCATTAGATTTTAGTAAGTTTGAATATACATGGATAATTAGCCCAATCGAAGGCACAAAGAATAGGTTTGCTACGTCCATCGCGCTTTATAATTATAATGAAATCAAATTCGGCATAACGCTAGACATTCCTAACAACTTCTTGTACGCAGCGCAAAAAGACCAAGGCGCATTTATAAATGACATCCCTTTAACCGTATCTTCCGTAGATTCTTTAAAAAATAGTTTAATCGCTAATCCATTACTTACAACTGAATGGAACGATCACGCACAATTTAATAACATACCTCACTCCTTTTTCAACAAAAGTCATGGCATCCGAAATTCCGGATCTTCCAGTTTAGACTTAGCATTAATTGCATCTGGACAAATGGACGGATTTTGGCATCAAAACTTACAACCATGGGATGTCGCTGCAGGAATCATCCTAGTCGAAGAAGCCGGTGGAAAAGCCACCAATCTCTATGTCGACAAAAGTAATATAATCGTTGTTTCCAATAAAACCATTCATGAACAACTAGTAAACCATATTAAAAATAATGTAAAGAGGTGTCATTAATGCAGGAACTTACCTTTATCCATTTATCAGATCCCCATGTTTTAGCACCAAATAAACAACTATTCGTTCGTGGCATAAATACAGAAAATCAATTTCGCCATAGTCAAAAAGTACTCTTAAATACTGAGACAGATGCGGTATTCACATTAATTAGCGGAGATTTAGTCCATGACGGGAACGAAACAGACTACCGTCACTTAAAAAAGCTACTAGACGAAACCGCTGCAAAAAATAATATTCCTTACATGTTAGCACTTGGGAACCACGACACGAGGCGTTCCTTTCGAAGTGTCTTCTTACAAGAAACAAATTCAAATCGCGCCTACTATCACAGCACAACAATTCAAGGGGTTCGCTTTATCGTGCTTGATTCCATGATCCCCGGAGAGGTATCAGGCAAAATAGACGCCGAACAATTAACATGGTTAAAAAAACAACTTAAAACAGAAGCAGAAGCCGGTACAATTATCATCATGCACCATCCACCGGTCGAAGAACATTTCAAAAACAAAGATCAATTCGCTGAGACAATAAAAAATACAGACGTGATCGGAATTTTATCCGGTCATATTCACAGATACAGTCAATTTTATTTTCAATCGATCCCTTGTTTTACCGTAAACAGCACCGCTTACGGGATGGTAAAAATCAATGAAAACATCACGACAACAACAAAAATGACTGGTTATAGCATCATTACCGTAAAAAATAAAAAACTATTCGTCCAACCACAAACAATAACAACCGATAAACCTTATTTACTTTCTGTATAGCTTTTTTGATACCAACAGAAAACCCTTCGATAAAGGGTTTTTTATTATGATCACAAATATATGCTCCTTTTTTAAAAACCTTCTTCCCACTCAAATAAGATACTTTTCTAATTATGACCTTTTTGATAAAATAATAACTATTATTAGTTCGTTCTTGTCTAGACCATTATTTAGACAGCAGATTTATACAACAAACGAAATCACCGAAAATTCCTGAATTAACTATTAGAGGATGTACGCACTATTAACAAACAATGCTATAATAAAATGAAACAGAGCACATTAGGGGGAAAATCAAATTAATAAATCGGATTCCAACGCTTATGCTGCAGCTATAGGATACGCTTTTATCATTGGGTTTTCTTTTTTATTTGTAAAAATTTCATTAACTGTAACAAATGCAGTCGATATTTTAGCGTATCGTTTTACCGCAGCCTTTATAGCTGCAATCGTCATCAATATGTTCACAAAAAAATTACAAAAAATAAGCCTGAAGGACTTTCGCAACATTCTCCCACTTGCCATTTTTTATCCAACATTATTTTTCCTGTTCCAAGTAACAGGACTGGATTATATTACAATATCTGAGGCTGGAATTTTACAAGCTACGATACCGATTTTCACGTTAATTTTGGCATCATTCATATTGAAAGAACATGCAACCAATTTAAGAAAAATCTCCATTATTTTATCCGTTGTGGGAGTCATGTACATATTTATCATGAATGGTGTTAATGTCGAATCATACAATTGGACTGGAATTATTTTAATCCTTTTATCCACATTATCTTTAGCATTTTACAACGTGTTTGCTAGAAATTTAACAAGACAGTATCCGCTATTTACACTAACATTTTTTATGACTTTTATAGGATTTATCTCATTTAATATAATCGCGCTAGTCTACCATGTAATCAACGACTCACTCAGCAATTTTTTCCTGCCACTACTTAGCATGAAATTTGTTGGTTCGATCCTTTATCTAGGAGTCATGGCATCATTTCTTACATCCTTTTTATCTAACTACGCCTTAAACAACATCGAAGCAGCCAGGATGAGCGTATTCAATAATATATCGATTTTAATTACCATTTTCGCAGGAATTATTTTCTTAAATGAATCCCTTTATTACTACCATATCATTGGCGCAATCACCATAATCGCCGGAGTGTTCGGCACCAATTACACAGGCCGAAAAAATTCGCTCCTAGCAAGACGGTAATCAGCCTCTTTTAAACCTCTCGCAACTAAAATTCCAAGATAACATATGTGATTGACTGCATATAGCTAAAAGCCACGCTTCAATTTAATCCGATTCATACCACGGTTGAAATAACGGGTATTATCGGCTAATTGATAAAATGGCTCGTTTTGGGTCGTATGGGGAAATGTCAATATCTATTTTTTCTTTCATGATAAGGGATGCTGCTAGCTTACCAACATAAGGTCCCATCGTTAATCCCGAAGCGCCTAAACCATTTAGCAGCATAACTCCTTCTAAAGAAGGGATCATTCCTATAATAGGAGAAACTTCCGATCCCATTGGACGAAACCCAATCCGCACTTCTTCTAGTTTTCCATCCTTTAATCCGGGAGCAACTTTTAATGCTTCCGATAAAACTTCGTGGATCCCACCGGCAGTTTGTCTATAATCAAAACCAGATCCAGTTTCCCTAGTTGCTCCGGCAACAATACGGGAATCGTCGAAAGCTAATAAATAATGACTAGACATTGGTAGTACAATCGGCCAATCACTTGTATCCATATCTAGAAGTTTCATATGGACTATCTGTCCTCTTTGCGGCTCTATTTGAAGCTGAATGTCTAGTGGTTCCAAAAGAGTTCCGGCCCATGCTCCCGCAGCAATTACTACTAAATCTCCATGAATAGACTTACCATTAACTGAAACACCATGAATTCTTCGCTTTTCATGTATTAAGGTAGCTTCACCTTCCAAAAACTTTCCACCATTTCGGATTGTGGCTCGTTTTAAAGCGTCGCGAAGAAGATTTCCATCCACCCTAGCAGCACCAGATATAAAAACAGATTGAAGATCATCATGCAAAACAGGGAACAATTTTTGTGTGTCTCTTCAGTTCCTAATCTTTGAATTGTCCCAATATCATCCGCATCCATTTTTTTAAGTATTAAACTCTTTTCTATTTCATCCAATTTTTCCGAATTTGTTCCTATGCAAATTGCTCCTACCTTTTTATATCCTAAGTCACGTTCCCCATCATCCTTCAAAGACATTATTAGTTCAGGATAATAGGCAGCTCCTCTTTTGGCAATTTGGTACCATGAATCATCCGTTACACTTGACGTCCAGGGACTAACAATTCCCGCTCCAGCAGTGGTAGCCTTCCCATGCTGTGCCCCGTCGATCATAACTATTTCTATACCATCATATTTAGATAAATTGTAGGCAACACTAGCTCCTAAAATTCCAGTTCCTATGATAATAATCTTCAATAGAATCACTCCAAGTTTTAAAAAAGTAATATTCAACCCATCATATCACTAGTGTACAAAAGCAATTATTAAATTAAAATTCAGCAAGCCTTTTACAATTTCACACGCCCTCTGCTTCCATTTACTAGTCTTTCGTTAAACTTCATTTCGTCCCAATTATGAAGTTCCTGCCCCTTTCCCATTTGTTACTATATTGTTCTTAAAAGCGGGAAAAATTCTCTAAGATTGCTGCGATATCTTCTATTGTACTATTAACTTGTTGGATATTGACAACGAACGATACTAGTTAACTTGAAGACTATAATCCTGATGTCGTCTTACTAGTTTACGGTACACATTAGTCACTAAGCATGAAGAGAAGAAGAGAGCAACTCTGCATTTTTTTATACATATAAAGGGGCTGCAACCCTTAGTCAAAAACATTAGATCAGGACCTTACTTATTTTTGCAACTAGGTACAAATGAGAAAAATGATGCTACTATTTCCTTAACTAAATCCTTTTTGGTTATACCTTATTTAACATTATAAAAAATAAAAATCCCCAAAAAGGGGATTTGATGAAAAAGTAGATAGTGTTGGTTTGAAATAAAGTTTGACCAAAATTGGGTTATAAACCTTGATTTAATAAATAGATTGGAGCCTACTTTTAAAAAAAGAGGGTATTCGGATTTTATAGTGGAAAAATCGACACCAAAGTTGTCTCTTATATCGTGGTCAGTTACGTTTCAATAACAAGAGTGAATGTATCTGGGTACTTTTCCTGTAATATTTCGAGTATTTTTTCCGCTTTCTTTTTGTCTTTGAATATTCGACGATCTCTTTTTATAAGTGTATGTGTATAGCTATTTATCGTTATGGATTTGAGCCATGTACCCGTTGTGTTATTTTTAATACTTGCATGATATTGTTTAGTCATAAATACACAGTCCTTTTATTATAATAATGTTGTCCCTATTACACTTTCTTTCTACTGTCCACCAGATAATCCGAGAAGTCAAAGAAGATTGATAAAACAAGCTCTCAGCGTATTTTCGTTCCCTTGAATTTTTATAAAAAAGTTTGATCATTTTCTACTTGTGTTATTTAATTACCGCGCCCTTCAGCAGAACAAATTAGTTAATCGATATATTTATCTTTTAACTGATCTGAACCAATGCCACCAACAATCAAAGGTATATGGAAATCAGCGAACGTTCAGAAATGTTTTTATGGTATTTCCGTACACATAATCTTAATAATCGGTGAAGGTTATTATTTGTCCGTAAATGTGTACATTTATAGACATTCATAAACTGTTTAGGTCCCATCAACAAAGAGTAGTACCAGTGAAGCTGCCACTATCCCAAAGAATAATTATGAACTAACGATCCATTATTTTCCTTTATAAAGTATTGTGATATTATAAAAAAGAAAGGAATACTGTTAAAGTGCATGCGTATTGGAAGAATTTTGACACTCAAATAACGTGTGAAACCATTGATAAATCAACATCTATAGAGGGAGGCGGTAAGATGAGTAAAATTAATATAATACCCATATTAATTTTCATAATCTCAGCTTTGACTTATTTTGTTTCAATGTTTGTTGCTGGGGATTTGTTCCCTGGATCAGTGATGATAATATTGACAATAATCCTTCCAATTATTGGTCTTGTACTCGCTTTCAAATCCAAAAAAGTTGTTAAAGTAGTGGGGATTATTGGTAACCTTTTGGTTTTATTTGTTGCAGGAATCATACCAGCTATTTCAATGTTTTTTTGGAATTCACCGTAACAAAAAACAACGTGGTTTCCCACGTTGTTTTTTTAGCATAACCTGCCACGCGGCTGGAAATAAGTGTTGATTTGCAGCCATGTTGCGTAATCTTGACCTTGGTATGGGTCGATACAACTTGCAAGAGTCTTATGGCAACATTTATCTCCCTTACCAAAGTTGCTCCAACAGCGATCATGTGCACGGCAGCAGGAATCGAGACTGTTTATAGGTGTTCCTCCACCTTTACATGTTTTACAATCACCACATCCCGAGCCACAATGTCGATATAGTTTACCTTTTTTCTCATTATCAAGACAAAACTTACCATCAATCCAATCTAATGACTGGGTGCTAACATTACTACCAGGAACATACTCCGGATTGTTGGGTAGAGCCTCTACACCATCAACAGGAAGCAAAGTTGTAGCGATCAATGATTCAGCTATTTTAGTTTTTATTCGGCGATTTTATACTAAATACAGCGATTTTGAAATTAATTCAGCGAATATCATTATATTTAAGCGTATTTTGGAATAATTCAGCGAATGGGACAAAAGTGTTTTTTCGTAAAGGAAAATTCGAACTAACTAGAAATTAAGGTAGAGCATACCATTCTGCTTTGCAAATACCCTTTGCGGATCTTAGAGCGCTGATAACCCTCCGACAGAAAGGAAAAATATCTACCAGCATGTCACTTACATTGTCATTTCGTGTTAATATCTGATACAACATAACATGATACAACTTTGATGGGCAGAAAAGCAATATCCTTCATTTTATATTTTTCATTCTTGCGCCACGGTCTATATAAATATTTTGCAACCTATGAGAAGCGGGATAATAAATATAGTACGGTTTACTGCCTAAATAAACATTCTCCTCTTCCTTTTTGCTCATTAATACCCGTTCTCCATCTAGAAATACAACGATATATAATTCTTTCAACTCTTCATCTATTTTATCTGGTTGAATATTATATATTTTAAATTTAAGTCGAGTTGTAGTAGTTGATGTTGCAATAATCATTGATATGATAATAAAAAAAGTATTAAGGAAAAATAAACTGAAAATAAGAATAACAACTTCAGGATTGTCTAACTTCTGATAATCAATTATAATAGCAAATAAAAAAACCGCTAAAAACCAAACTAGAAAATTAAATGATGCTACTAACTTAATAACTCTATTAAATATTTTTTTCGTTTTTCCAACCCGTTCCCTACTCATTAATAAATATGTTCTTATAAAAATTTGCAATAAATATACAAAAATACCGCCACCGATTATCAATAACACATATCCCAAACTAAAAGACAAATTATAGTCGTTCATTACAACAAAAGAAACAGATAGTGTAATTAAAAATCCAATTAAAAGCGCTCTACCGTAATCTGCCTTCAATCTAGAAGTTTTCGTTTCCATAATCGAATCCAGTTCAGTACGAAACTCACTTAAATAACTCCGACTAAAAATGGTTAAAAGCGAAAAAACAACCGGAATGAGTCCGACAATATTCATTATAAGAAAATCGATAATTTTATTTATCATAATCACCTCCTAAAATAGATTTAAAAAGCACATGCTAACATCATAATCATTATACTTCCAATGTTTTACGTTCCAATATCTACTGTAATTATTCCTTTTCCATATTCATTTTAAACAGTTTCCTTTGTTAACAAAAGAGACACTTCAGTAATCCGTGTTAATTTTGTTATTATCCATTTAGTGGCATCCGAAATTTTTGTAACCAATTTTAAAATTTTCTTGCTATTTCCCCCTTGGTTCATACTATCAATATTGTCATCATTTTTTAAGTATAGCACTATTTTGTAAAGGGCTGAATCAATTGTCGAAACAACCACGTTGGAAAGGATTTTTATTAATTATCTTGGGAGCTACATTTTGGGGGATCGGTGGAACTGTCTCACAAAGATTATTTCAAGTAGATACTATTTCAGTAGAGTGGCTCGTGGCAGTTCGATTATTACTATCTGGAGTTATTATGATTTTGTTAGCTTATTTTTCTAAAAATAATAAACTAGTATTTCAAATTTGGACGAACAAAAAAGCAGTTGTTCAGCTTTTTGTCTTCGGATTATTAGGAATGCTGACCGTACAATATACATATATGGCTTCAATTCAATTGGGAAACGCCGCCGTCGCCACGATGTTACAATATTTAGCACCAGTATTCATTATCATTTATCTAGCTCTTTCTAGAGCGAGCATACTTAAAACAAAAGATTTCATCGCAGTGACAATCACATTCCTTGGAACATTTTTATTGCTTACAAATGGCTCTTTCCAGCAAATTTCAGTTCCTTTTGCCGCCGTCATATGGGGTGTACTTTCTGGAGTTTCTCTTGCTTTTTATACGCTTTATGCAGGAAAATTATTAAATAAATGGGGTTCCCTTAATGTGATCGGATGGGCGATGATCATTGGAGGAATCGGTATGAGCATCATTCATCCCCATGGAAATTTGATACAACAGGCTGGACGATAGAAACAGTATTACTTTTAATTTTTGTCATTATTTTCGGCACAATGCTTGCTTTCTGGTTCTATCTTGAAAGTCTAAAATATTTAAATCCTCAAGAAACGAGTTTACTAGGAACTATTGAACCACTAGCAGCCATTATTTCTTCAGTAGCATGGCTAAAAATACCCTTTGGTGGTTATCAACTACTAGGTAGCTCGCTTGTCCTATTTATGGTAATTTATATATCCGTGGTTAAAGATAAAGAGGAAGAAGGACTGTCACAAAAAGAGGCATGAACTTATAAAAACAATGGAAAGAATCCTTTTACACTCCTCCCTACTATTTACTTGTACACGAGTATAATATCAATGAAAACGGGTGAGAGAGTCGTCTGCGAACGAATTACAGTAAATTTTTCATTGAAAGCGGGAGAAAACTCGCTGCGAAGGGATTCAATGAGTTTCAGCCTTGTAACAGCAAGAGAGCTCACTGCAAAAGGAACCAAACGAGTTCTAGTTATACCGTCTTGCATTGCCATCAAGTTTCAACAATGGAATTTGTAAATTCTTTAGTCCCCATCCGCTTTTTCTACAAAGCATTTCAACAACTTTTTCACTGTTTGCACATCCATTTCTTCTTTATCTGAAAATTTTTTGTTAATTAGTTAGCCCTCTTACTACCCATATTTATTACCTTTAGGAATTAGTTCCGTTTCTTTCATTTAATTTATTCATTTAA
>NZ_JAXHDD010000075.1:0-15468 GCF_037072025.1 Pseudogracilibacillus sp. SO30301A
ACTGTTGGACGTATAGTTTTAGGAATCGAATTTTCTGACATAAAAACTCCCACTATTCTCTGACCGATGGAATGTCTTCAATAGAATAAAATACCAGTTTAGAATGTGGCAACCTAGAAACCTCCTCTAAAGTAACGTATATCACTTTATATGTGAATTATATTGTATATTAATATGTCAAACTATTTAGAAAAACGTTTTAGAAAAATATAATAATTCGACAACTATTTTAAATATAAAAACCACATAAAGAATGAGAATTTCCATTAGTCTCTACTTTATGTGGTAAATTATCAACATATAATTAATCTGTTACGGCTAATGCAGTTACTTCTTCCATCCCCTTTTTTAGTATTAATAACATTTCTGCTAATTCATCGTACGTTGCTGCTAGTGGAGGCATAAAGACGACGACGTCCCCAAGCGGTCTAGTTAACATCCCTAGTTCTCGCATTTTTAATGTCGCTTTATAGCCAACTCTTTCCTCTTTTCGAAATGATTTTTTCGTTTTCTTATCTTCCACAAGTTCAATTCCGCACATTAATCCCATTTGCCGGACGTCAACGACATGTTCCAATGCTGCAATTTCTTTTAATTGTTCTGTAAGCCAAGCAGATTTCTCTTCGGCTTGTTGGATTAGATTTTCTTTTTCAAACAAATCTAAGTTAGCTAAAGCAGCTGCACACCCTAATTGGTTTCCAGTATACGAATGCCCATGATAAAAGGTTTTCCCTTCATGATAATCTGCATAAAATGCCTGGTAAATCTCTTCACTTGTTAATGTTGCTGCAACTGGTAAATACCCCCCGGTAATTCCTTTAGCAAGCGTCATCATATCAGGCTTGACATTTTCATGTTCAACAGCAAACATTTTACCCGTACGACCAAAACCTGTCGCTACCTCATCTACAATAAACAAAATATTATATTTTCGACATAATTGCTCGAGTCCTTTTAAATATCCTTTTGGCATGACATTCATTCCACCTGCCCCTTGCATGATGGACTCAACAGTCATTCCAGCAATTTCCTGGTGGCGTTCTTTAAATAGTTCTTCAAGTTCATGAAGCGATTCTTCACATACGACACGTTCATCTCCAGAAGGATGACGATATACATGTGGAAAAGGAACAACAATTGCATCAAATAAAAGTGACGTATATACACGATGATATATATCGATAGAACCGACACTCATTGTTCCAACTGTATCACCATGATAGCCATTACTTAACGTAACAAATTTCCTTTTATTCGATTGACCAATATTTTGCCAATATTGATACGCCATTTTAATCGAGATTTCAACGGATGTTGCACCACTATCCGAATAAAAAACACGTGTTAACCCTTCAGGTGCTATGTCAACAAGTTTTTTCGCAAGTAATACTGACGGTACATTCGCTGCTCCAAGTAACGTTGAATGAGCAATTTTATCTAACTGTTGTTTAACCGCATCATTAATCTCTTTTTTACAATGACCATGAACATTTAACCAAAGGGATGAATATCCATCCAAATACTCTTTTCCTTCAATATCTTTTACACGTACTCCGTCCCCACTTTCGATGATGAGTGGATCGTTTTCATAGTCAGTCATTTGTGTAAATGGTAACCACATATGTTGTTTACTTAATTGTAAAAGTTTATCCGCATTCATTTTTGTTACCTCCCAGATTCTATTATTTTTCGATTCCAGTCTTTAGTTAATGCGATACGATGCTCTTTTTCTGGCAATAGATATTCAATATTTTTAACAAATGGAACGGTACCTACAACAGGTACATTCGTTAATTTTTCAATCATTTTCACATTATCTAACTCTAGAGATCGATCTTCTTTTCCTGTTCCATTTAAAATAACACCTGTTATTAGAATCTTGTACGCTTCTAATGCTTTGATCGATAAAACGGTATGATTAATCGTTCCTAAGCCTGCTTCTCCAACTAAAATAACGGGAAAATCAAGTTCTTTAATGAAATCAATCATCGAGTAGCCCTCTTCTGTAATTGGAACATATAACCCTCCTGCACCTTCAACGACAATCCCATCATTGTTTTTTTGAATATCACTTATATCTTGATGTATTTTCGATAAATCGTAATCAATATTCTCATTTTTAGCTGCTAAATGTGGAGAACTTGGTGTTTGCAATATGTATGTATAAGGTTTATTCCTTGTTGAAATATTCCCTATCAGTTTATACATCTCTGGATCAGGTGCAAGTAATTTCCCGTCTACTTTTTCTGCACCTGTTTGAATAGGCTTATAGGCAAAAATACGTCGATTATTTCTCTTTAAAAAGTCTGTAAGTAGTGATGTTACAATCGTTTTACCTATATCAGTGCCTGTTCCTGTTACAAAAAATTTAAGCATTTAATCCCCCCTCTTTTAATTGTAAACCATTTTACAAATAAGTTAACATATATTATGATAACTCACAAGTAAGAATTTCAAAATAATAGTAAATAAATCGAAAAAGGAGGAAATTTATTGAACAAAAACGTGTACACACTTGTTGAAATCAGTTTACTTGCAGCATTTATCGTTATTACCGGTTCTTTTAAAATACCTACTGGAATTCCTGGAAGCGAATTTCAATTATCTGCACCAATCGCTATTGCTATTTGTGCAGTGTTTGGTTTTAAAAAATATCTTATTGCTGGCATTATGTCTAGTTGTATTTTGTTTATGCTTGGAATTCATACATTATTTAATATTGAAATCGCCATGGTATATCGAATCGTAGGAGGTGGGATTGTTGCTATTTTTGGTACGCGACTTCCGGTCTTAATCGTTGCAGGTCCGATTGGAACATTTGCAGCCAGAACCGTACTCGCTTTAACATTACAAATTCCGGCACTCTCCCTTATTATACCGGCTATTCCAGGGATGATTTTTACAGCACTGACGAGTTATCCATTGAAGAAGATTATTCGTCGAGTTTATGAACGAACAGGAATGAAAAAGTATGAAAAAGTGGTATAGTGTTCGAATGCGTTCGAGTAAAGGAGGTTCTCACGAAAACGGTGGTCAACATATTTCTGGAGCTGAACGACTCGTTACACCTGTTGAATTGGAGACAACAACGACAGAAATGATTCGTCGGGCAACAATGCACACACGTGGAGAAGCAGATTTTATTTCATTAAAAATAGAATCGATTCAACCGAGTGAAATCCAATACATTCTCCCTTTATGCGTAAAGGAAATCATAAATGAAAGTCATCATACAACAAAAAAAGTATTGCAGGAACAATTAGTGTCCTCACCTATTCCACAAGAACTCCTTTTCTCTTTATATGATTGGATCATTCAGGATAACGTTACAAGAGGGGCTGCCGTTATTGATATTAATAGTGGTAAACGCATGGATCCTATGATAGATCGTGGAGTACGTGTTTCCCATTTTGATTGGGACAAAGAGTTTAAAGACAAATGGTCGACAGAAAAGCTTGGTGTCTATAACGAAAGACGAGCAGAAGCAATTGCCTTAGCTTCGAAAGTCGCCGCAGCTGGTACAATTTGCGAAATCTGTTGTTCTGATGACCCGGAATATACAACTGGTTATCTTACATATCAACATAACTTCATACGCATTCCAAATATGAAACAGAAAAATTCGCCATATGGCGGACGTGTATTTTTTGTCGATGCGAAAAAATTAGATATTGATGAATACATTCATTATTTAGAAACGACACCCGTTTTTATTGGAGGGATTTCATGAACGATTGGATTTTAAAAGAATGGGAAAAGATGCAACGCTCTCCCCTGTTACGACAATTAATGGTCACGGATAAAAACAGTCCTAAAACTATAATAAATGGAAAACGGAAAATTTTAGCTGCTTCCAATAATTATTTAGGACTCGCAACAGATGAGCGTGTCATTACAAAAGCGAAAGAAGCATTGGACCGCTTCGGAACAGGTAGTGGTGGTTCGCGCTTAACGACAGGGAATTTACCGATTCATGAGCGGTTAGAGCGAGAACTTGCTCAGTTTAAACAGACGGAAGCATGTCTGTTATATTCGAGTGGATTTTTAGCTAATCTGGGTGTTATTAGTGGATTAAGTGATAAAGAAACAATTATTTTTAGTGATGAATTAAATCATGCCAGCATTATTGATGCCTGTCGTTTAAGTAAAGCAAAAGTCGTCGTTTATTCCCACAACGACATGCAAGACTTGGAAGAAAAGTTAATCGACTATCGCACTCATTCGAAAAAAATAATCGTGACAGAAGGCGTATTTAGTATGGATGGTGACATCGCAAAACTTGATGTGTTACATTTTTTAAAAGAAAAATATAATGCACTCTTAATCATCGACGATGCCCATGCAACTGGGGTCATAGGTGAAAATGGTCGTGGAACAGCTGATTTTTACCAAGTAGACGTTGATGTGACAGTAGGAACATTAAGTAAAGCATTAGGAAGTGAAGGTGGATTTGTTTGTGCAAAGCAAGAAATAATTAAGTTTCTTATTCAAAAATCCCGTCCGTTTATTTTCCAAACGGCACTCGCTCCCGCTTCCGTTGCCGCAGCACTTATGAGTGTCCATATCATCCAAACGGAACCACAAAGACAGAGACGATTATTGGCAGTCGGTTTGAAATTACGAAAAGCATTATCCTCATTCGGGTATACGGTTCTCGACGGACATACACCGATAATTCCAATTATTATCGGTGATCCAGAAGATACGGTACGTTTCCAAAAAGCACTTAATGAACAAGACATATTTATTCCTGCTATCCGCCCGCCAACAGTTCCTAAACATACGAGCCGTCTTCGATGTACGCTAATGGCAACCCATACGGATGAACATATTCACATGATTATTCATGCGTTTAAAAAGAAAAGCGAGCAAAAAGAATGGTTTTAAATCTATTTTCATTTATCGAGGAAAAAATACGTAAAGAATTTAACTTCTTTACGTATTTCTTCTCTAAGGTGTTATTTATTTTTATTCGTATATTGACGCATATGCTCGTTGATTCCAGTGAGACAGATAGGCGCTGGATCGTTCGTCGTATCTACGTCTACGCTTGAACCATCAGTAGGTAGTGATTCTTCAAAAACCATTTCGTATTTAGAAACGGACAATTCCGTACGGTTATTAAATAAATTCGTATGGTGATCTATCTTTAAGAAGTCCCGATAATTCGATTGTAAAATTCCGGAGAAAAACTCACCAACAGCTCCTGAACCGTAACTGAATAAGCCAATTCGAGCCCCTGCCTCAAGCTCCTTTTGATCTAAAAGCGATAGTAAACTTAAATAAAGTGATGCTGTATAAATATTTCCAACTTTTCGACCATACAATGTGCTTATATGATAATTATCCTTTAACTTTTCTTGAACGTCTGTCGAACCCTCTTCTAGAATCGTCCGTAATGCTTTTAATCCTATTTTTGTATACGGTAAATGGTAGCAAATCGCTTCAAAATCGGCGATAGATAATCCCGATTTCTCCTTGTATTCCTTCCATACTTGTCCAAAAAACGCTAAATATTGTTCATTGGAAAACTTTCCATCAACAAAAGCAACATCAGAGTATGTCGGGCGCCAAAAATCCATTATATCTTTTGTCAAATAGGCACTTATGTCATCAAGCGCCATAATCCTTGGATTTGCACTGATAATCAGTGCAACAGCACCCGCTCCTTGCGTAACTTCTCCAGCTGTATGTAAACCGTATCGGGCAATATCGGAAGCGAGTACAAGTACTTTACTTTCTGGATTTAATGCGATATGACCTTTAGCTAGTTGAATCGCCGCAGTTGCCCCATAACAAGCTTGTTTCATCTCAATTGTACGAGCATCAGGACGAAGCCCAAGCAATTGATGGACATATACTCCTGCTGATTTAGATTGGTCGATTCCTGACTCTGTTCCAAACATGACAAAATCAATCTTTTCTAAAGACTCATCATCTAATATTTGCAATGCAGCATTTGCTGCTAGTGTGACAGGATCTTGTGTAATTGGGGCAATAGCCATTTTTTCTTGCCCAATACCAATCGTTAATTTTTCTGGTTCTACACCTCTTGCCTCAGCTAATTTATTCATATCCACATAATATTGTGGTATGTAAAAACCTATTTTATCAATTCCAATCTTCAATTATACTTCTCCTTTTCTAACTTTCTCGTCTTATTATATGTGAATTTTTTCACTTAAAAATGATATGATTACATTTTCTCATATCAAACAAGGAAAGAAAAGAATTACAAACAAAAAACTGGCCTTTAAAAATTTCATCTTCAGACCAGCTTATTTTTTATTCCTCTAACTCTTCGAATGCTTCCGGGTAAACAACTTCCTCAAACACTTCTCCTGTTGCCCCATCTTCGATATAAACAGTAACTTCCGTACTTTCCATATCTTCCCCACTGAATACTTGATAAAACATGCCAGAAAATCCAAGTCCGAGTACAGCAAATCCATCAAAGCTATCCTCGAAAACTTCTCGTTCGACGACCATTGTAAACTCAGTAAATGTTTTATTGTAAGTAATATCCTGAATGGACGTAAAGTTTTCATCATTGCTTATTTCGTCAACTGTTCCCTCAATTTCCTCCGCCATTTCTGTTAACATTTTCTTATGGTCTTTTTTGGTCATTTTAAATGTAACCGAGCCATCTTCATTTTCCGTAACCTCTTTCACACCTTCTGCTAAAGACTCTTCAATCATTTCCTCAACATTTTCATCCTTAAAAAATACTTCAGGAAGTGTCACTTCTACATTTAACAACCCTTTATCAACTTCAATTCCAGCATCTTCTTTGGCTTGTGAACCATTATCATCATCCACTTCTTTTTGCGTCTCCTTGTTTCCAGAACAAGCAGCAAGCACGAACAAACTTAAAACAAACATTATCAAAATTCTTTTCTTCACAAAAATCCCCCTAAAATTTAACTTTGCTAAAAAGTAACAGTACTACTTTAGCAAAATAAACATCTTTCGTATAGAGAACAAATATTCCATATGCAAGTTTTCGATTTTCTCTATTTGACTAGGAGATCAATTCATATTACAAAATAGGTAAATGAAGGTTATTTAAAGGGAATTTTTAAAAATCTATTGCAATAGATGGATTGTACGAGTAGAATATTGGTAATGATATTACAGGAGGACTTATTGTGTTTCGGTTTATTTCGTGGATTTTTATTGTTGTAGGTGCTTCGTTACTTTTATATGGTGGATACCAATTATGGGACTCCCATGTGAGTGAAGGGAAACGCTTGGAAGAAGCAAAAACAATCATTAGCGATGAAGTTTATAAAGGTAATAATGAAGATATTAGTAAGTATTATGAAGATATAAATACCGGTGACACGATTGGTTTGTTTTATATTCCTAGACTAGATCGTGAAATACCGATTATTGAAGGAACAGATGAAGACGAATTAGCTCAAGGAGTCGGTCATTACAAAGATACTGGTCTTCCTGGAGAAAATAGACAGATATTATTATCTGGACATCGTGATACTGTATTTCGTCAATTTGGAGAACTTGAACATGGGGATGAATTACATATTAAAATGGAGCACGGCACCTTTATTTATGTGATTCAAGACCATGAAATTGTAGACGCAGATGATCGAACAGTTATTGACCCAAGCCGTGAAGATGAATATTTGACCGTTTCAACTTGTTACCCTTTTTCATTTGTCGGTAGTGCGCCTGATCGCTATGTTGTGTACGCCTATCCGAAGGCGGTAAAATAACCCCTCTAAGCTTGGAGGGGTTTTATAACTTTCTACCCACGTTGATATTGATTACCGCTACGATGGTTAGTTTCTGAGTCTCGTGACAAGATGCACGCAATCTTGCTTAGCCGTTAAGACGCTTTTTTAAATTCATGCACCCATACTTCAAGGTTTGGAATCCACACAGATTCCTCATGAATTGATGTAATTGCCTTTTTATATTCTTCTAAACTAGTATACCCTTCTTGCTTAGCGTGTTCTTCGGTTACATCCCCCAGCTTTTGTTTGTAGACATTTTCCAACATAAAAATTTCGCCATCAACTTCCCAGGTATCACCAATATTACCGAAACGATTACTTCTACGAACAGCAGTCTTCTCACCTTTTTTCATTTTTTCAATATCTTCAGTTCTTGTCACTAAATTCGTAAGTTCATATTTATATTCCATTTTTGTACACTCCTCGTCACCTTTTATTATATAGAGAAATTATTACTTTGCTAAAAATATTCCGTATAAGTAAGAAAAAGTCAATTATCTTTCAATTTTACTCCTCAAAAATGTAATTAAAATCACACTTTATCTTTATGATCTATATTATCATGGATACTATAAGATATATACTCAGACGATGTAGGAGTGATTAATATGGTAGAGACAGAAGAAACGGATGACGGATGGTATTCTTTACATGATTTTAGAACGATTAATTGGGAAAAATGGCAAGAAGATTTTGAAACAACCAGAGAAAAAGCACTACAAGAATTTCATACCTTACTTGATAAATGGCAGAAAACAGAGGACAATAAACAAGGTGGCCATCAGTTATTTTCAATCGTTGGCCAAAAATTTGACATAATGTTTATGTTTCTAAGACCGGAGATGAAAGATTTAAATGATCTAAAAAACGAGTTTAACAAAACATCGATTGCGCATTATATGAAACCAGCTTATTCTTTTGTACCAATAATTGAAAAAAGTTCTTATACTAAACCTGAAATTAATCCTTATAAAAATCCAGAAATGTTGAAAAAACTATATCCGACGATTCCAAATTCAGAATATGTCTGTTTTTATCCGATGAGTAAACTGCGCGGTGAAACAAACAACTGGTTTACATTAGAAAAAAGACGCAAGAGGAAAATTAATGTTTGATCATATTAAAACTGCTAAACCGTTTACAGAAGAAGTAAAACGGATTATTACCGGATCCATCGGACTGGATGATTATGAATGGGGAGTTACATTGTTCTGTGACGATCCGCTGCAATTTAAAAAGTTAATTTACGATACACGTTTTGATAAAGTAAGTGCAAAATACGGTATCTTCGGATCATACTATATCGGAAATTTACTTCCTATAAATAAAATAGAACGCTATTTTGCTGTTTAAAAACTAAAAAAGTAATATACGGTAAAGAAGTTTCAAACAAAATGTTGATAGTAATTTTTAACTTGCAAATATTTATACAGTAGCTAAAAAAGCACAGAAACTCTGTGCTTTTTTAGAAGGTAAGAAAACTTTCTTACTGCATAAGAGCAACTTTGGCTTTCGCCATAAAGGCTTGGCGATAAGCCAAGTTTTCTAATGTTATAGGGACTTTTTCAACATCGACATTCACTCCTTTAGATGAACATTTAGTCTCCATTAAGGTTTGTCACCTCATCAAAAGGAATTGATTCACCGTTCATTAGAACATCTATTACATCATGCTCTTTATCTTTCGTTAAATAATATGTATTTTGCATTAATACATCATTTTGAGGATTAAGTACATTAAACTTTATCGTTATCGTATCCCCTTGTGTTTCTAAATCAGCTTCTACTTCCCCACTTGATTGAAAAATAATATAAGAACCTTTATCACCATCATTGATTAATTGAAGTCTCAAATTGGAATTAACTATGTTTTGCACGTTACTAGGGACGTTTTCAATTTTGCTAAAACTCAGAATTGATGAATGACAAGCCGATAAAATTGATACAAATAAAAACATAGATACATATACTTTTTTCATTTTTTTATTCCTTCCACCCCGTTCTTTAATATGGCTGATGCACTAAACAAAGATTTATATAAACATTTCAGGAAACGTTCAACATCGATAGAAATATACCAATCGCAAAAAATTATAGCAATTGTTATATTTTTGTATGCATTTTTATAATCTTTATATTTCATATTTTTAATCGTTCTTAAAAGGAATAAAATCGTTGGGATTATAAAAACAATCGGAAACAAGCTTTTATAAAATAAACTTAGGAATCCAAAGGAGGATAACTACTGCAAAAATATTGCCAATTTTCTTATCGCTAATATTTTCAGCATTTTGTTACCTTGCACCTTCCTTTTTTAATATCCCGATTAGCTTTTATCAATTAACGTATCCAAGATTGTTGAACATATAAGCTTGCAACGTATCGTTTCCAATATAAGAACAACTACATTGATACTAAAAATAATAATACATTATTCTTTTGTTTTTCCGTAATACGTAAGATTTATCGTTATTCTTATTTCGGCTATCGTACACAATTATAAAAGGTATTTATGAGCTTGTTAAATTATTACTTATAAGATATTTACAAAGCAAACAAACCTAGCTGCTGAGAAAAGAAATATTGCAACATCTTTTCGATTTATTCATATCCCCTTAAACAAATACAATAATTTTTCTGATGTAGTTAAACAGAACATACATCTTTCTCTGCAAACTGAAAGTTATGCTTTATTATATGTATAGTAACACAACACCCATTGTTTCTCACTAATTTTTGGGAAATTAAACCAAAAAAATCAAGGACATGTAACTTTAGTAATCACGTTACACAAATAACAAGCAATCTAACATACATATTAATAAATAAAAAGAATCAATGCGCTCGCTGAACATCCTTTCAATAAATAAAGTAAGATAAAGCCATTCTTATCCAAAAAAAAGGATGCTAATTCATTTATTTGCATCCTTAACTGCCATGATTTTTATTTTTTCTACTTCTTATCTGTTCGTTTGTTCTTCTATACGCTTTTATTCAAGATCTTGCAAATTATGCAGCGCTTCTTTTAATTTCCCTAATTCATCTAAGCTAAACGTAATGCCTTTTCCCATTTTCGTATGATCTTCTGACCAATCACGAATATCGTATTTCGGCTCTCTCCCGTTCCAACTAACCAAATTTAATTCTTTCTTCCACCCTTTGGATCCTTCAGATAATACGGCGACAGTTTCAATAACTTCAAAATTAAATGATGACATTCCGTTAACTCTCCTTATCAAGACAATATAGTTTGCGACTAAGCTCATTATATCATCCCTTATAAGAGCTTTCTCCTGTTTTGCCATATTAATATTTATTTTTCCTTCCGTTCTTGTTCTAGCTTTGTTGCCGCCTCTACATCTGATTCATCGGCAATTTCAGTCTGAAACCTTGTTGGAATGGGAGCTGATCGATCAGGTTCATGAACTCTATCCATCATGTAAATATGAAACACTGCCTCGGCTGCTGCTCCTAAATACGCTGCGGTAAAGGCAGGAAGAATAAGAGAGACATTGCCTTCCACCACTAAATTTCCTAACAATAAATAAAGTAGAAAAAAAGTCGCAAAATCCGCAATCGCTGCGACAGCTTTATTAATCCGTGGTAAGATAAATAGATCACCGATAAAAGTAATCGTAGACACAACTAAAGTCATCAACAGCAAGCGACCGATTGTAGCATGAAAGAAGATACCGAAAATCGAAAACGTAAGTACACCAATCCCAATAAATTTTATAATAAATGCTTTTAATTGTTCCATAAAATACCAGACACCTCTTTTTATCTCTTAGTATTTGGTAAAATAATTTTTTTATACTATGGTAGAGTTAGAAGTTTTAAAGGAGCGTTTTTTATGATTGAGGTATACACAGACGGAGCATCAGGCGGAAACCCTGGGAGAAGCGGTGTTGGAGTTTATATCAAAGCTTATGGAAAACAATACGAATATTCGATTCCTCTTAAGGAAATGTCCAACCATGAAGCAGAATTTCATGCTGTGAATAAAGCATTAGAAATTTGTCTAGAAAAATTCCCTGATGAAATTTTATCCTTTCAATCAGATTCTCAAGCAGTTGTCGTGGCGATTGAAAAAAAATTTGCCAAAAATCCAGATTTCAAGCAAATATTAGATGAGATTCTGGAAAAAGCAAGTCATTTTCCTTACTTTTTTATAAAATGGATTCCGAGCAAACATAATTTCCATGCCGACCAATTAGCAAAAAAAGCAATTCAAATGCAACAAAAATAGCTGGAACTATTGCTCATTGGTTCCAGCTTTTACTTTAAAAATAAAGGAAGATTTTATTTAATAAAAAAATAAAAAAATTCATCGACTAGTAAAGAAACCTTCATTGGTCCACCTATGAATCCTGTTTTTCGTTTCACTTTTACTTCCAAACGAATTAACCTTTGCTAATACTTATCTTTGAACCAATTATTTTCAGTACCTTTCTTCATAAATTTTTATAGATCCCATCTTTACCATACACATACAGAAACGGTCCTCGCATAAATACAGGACCAATGATGATTTTGCCATTTTTATCTATTAATTGTATTTTTTCCTTTGAGGTAATTGTCCGATTTTTTATGCGAAAACGCATTATCGTATTAATATCTACTTGACCAATTAAGCCCGTTTGATCAAACATAAATTGTTCTATTGAGTTGTCACCTTCTATACGATAACGTATCGTCTCTTTCATCCCATTAAGTTGAACTAAGAAAAAATCATCATAGTAATAGAAATACACTTCCTTTGAATTCACAACATTCAAGGCATAACAATCAATAATTCCATAACTGCCTGCCCCCCACATTTTTTGACCATTTATACTATACGCAATAAGACCTTCACTACCCATGGGCTGTTCCCATCCGAAATTACCAAATATCCCCTCATCAAAATAACTCACCCAAATTGTATCAGTTTCATCAATATGTACATGTTCAATGCCATCTCCAAGTGTAAAGGCAGCAATTAACTGCCCGTTTGAATTATATCTTCTAGCATTTCGTTCAACATATTTTCCATCTTTTAAACAGCGTCCTTGAACAAGTAGTAAAGTGTCATCTGAAAATAAATCAACTTCCGTTGGTATAAAAGGAACATTTTTTAATTCCACCGTCTCTATATTTACACCTTTGATAATCTTAATAATCCAGTTGTTTTTTGGTACTGGACGTTGAAAAAAATCGAGTTCTTGTAAATCATTTTCTAGTAATAATAATGTTCCATCTCTTGTTACTTGACCACCTATAAAATTCAAATCTGAGGAATACTCTATCCATTTTTGCATAATTAATTTCTCTATTTCTATCACCCCTTTGAATGCTTTAACAACATTTGGAATATAGTGCCCGAGGTTTACTTTCAATAAGTAAATGGATATGTTCTTTGTCGGATTCCATTTCAATAATTTTTATACTTATGTTCTACACTACATCGGGGACTTTCACGATAGTTGGGTTGAACATGAGTTTAAAATAATCACCCTTACGCCTGCAAGCGAATTGGGTGATTACTTTTTATCCATATTTGCGATCTGTCTCCTTGAAGGGCTGTTTCACGCTAGACATGGACAATCTTTTTATTTTGTGACTTTCTTTATTATACCTTAGTCACCTACCCGGATTTTTTCTTATTCATTAACGACGTTTTCGCTTATTTTTCTTGCCGTGAATGTTTACAAATTCGCTTTCTTCTGCAATCTCCACATCGTGCTTGGGGCTTGTATCGTATTTTCTAGCAATATTTCGTTGCTTCCCTTTATCTTTATTACGATTTTTATTTTCCTCAGACAAGTTAGTAACCTCCTTGTTTCACTTCAGATTTACTATGTGCAGTCCGAGGAAAAATATGAATGCTTCCCGTAATACATAAGTGGATTAGCCGATATTCAATCGAAAAGTAACGCCAATATATTTAGACAATCGCCGGTAAAAATAGAAAAGCACCGATCTATTAAAAAATCCTCCGATATCATTTTGTTTTAAAGAGAAATTTTGCTCCTTAATTTCTGCGTCTATTCATTTAAATGTTCTTTTCCCCTTCTCATGAACAACTTTTTCCACTTCCTCCACTCGATCATCGTTTAATTTATGTTCTGGTTTTGGATGAAACCATTCTAAATTACCGTCTTAACAATTAATAATATGTTCATGCTTTTCATAATAACAGAGCTATTTTCCTTTATCCGCAGACTTTCTGTAAAAGAAGCACATCTATTTGTATAAACATAAAGTATTCTGTACACAAAAAAACCAAATCCCAATAAAATTAAGATTTGGCTTTTCTGCTTATTTAAGTGCTGCTTTTGCTTGTTCAACAAGTGCCGCAAATGCTTTTTCATCATTAATAGCAAGATCAGAAAGCATCTTACGATTAATATCAACTCCAGCAACTTTTAACCCATGCATTAATTTGCTGTATGAGATATCATTTAAACGTGCTGCAGCGTTAATACGAGCAATCCATAATTTACGGAATTCCCGCTTTCTTTGTCTCCGGTCACGGTATGCATAATTACCGGACTTCATTACTTGTTGCTTTGCAGTTTTAAATAATTTATGTTTTGAACCATAATAACCTTTTGCTAATTTTAATACACGTTTACGTCTAGCACGTGTAACTGTTCCACCTTTAACTCGTGGCATTGTTATTACCTCCTAAAAGTACAAATCAAGTTTTATAGTTGTTATTATCTTGGAATCATTTGGTCGATTCGCTTTTGATCGCCTTTTGAAACAAGTGCTGATTTACGTAACTTACGTTTTTGTTTTTGTGACTTGTTAGCAAATAAGTGACTTGTATACGCTTGTGAACGTTTTAACTTTCCAGATCCTGTACGTTTAAAGCGCTTTTGTGATCCTTTATGAGTTTTCATTTTTGCCATTATTCTGTTCCTCCCTCAATTACATTCGATGCAAAATCCTTATTTTTCTGATGTTGGAGCTAGCATCATAAACATTTGCCGGCCTTCCATTTTAGCCTTCGATTCAACAGATGCAATATCTTTTACTTCCTCTGCAAGTCTGTCTAATACTTCTTGTCCTAGTTCCTTGTGCGTGATCGCACGTCCTCTAAACCGAACAGAAGCTTTAACTTTATCACCATTTTCAATAAACTTGCGGGCATTCCGCAATTTTGTATTAAAGTCATGATCTCCAATACCAGGTGAGAAGCGTACTTCTTTTACATTAATAACCCGCTGTTTTTTACGTGCTTCTTTGTCTTTCTTTTGTTGCTCATAACGATATTTACCGTAGTCCATTATTCGACAAACTGGCGGTTTGGCTCCTGGAGCTACCAATACTAAATCCAAATTCCTCGTTTGCGCAATTTTTAACGCTTCATCACGAGATTTGACTCCAAGTTGGTCACCATTTGCATCAATAAGACGTACTTCTCTTGCACGAATCGTTTCATTAACATTCATTTCCTTGCTAATATCTAGCCACCTCCGAAAAAATTTGATCCGCTATGACAAGATGTTGAGCATTTACAAAATAAAAAATGTGGGCACACGAATGCACCCACATGTCTCTCATGTTGTAGAAAGATACTAATAACCAGCCAACAGCTTTATTAAAGCGTTGATCAGGTGAGAAGCGGGTGCTCCTACTTGTCGTTAGTCAGATTATGAATTATTCAATTCAACTACTTTAGTCTAGCATGCTTAAATTAGTTTGTCAAACTCAACCAAATACT
>NZ_JAXHDD010000076.1:0-14694 GCF_037072025.1 Pseudogracilibacillus sp. SO30301A
TACATACATTTAAATTAATTTTAATTCCATACGAATCCGGATACAAAAATGTAATCCCTACTAAAAATTATTTAATAAACTCCTTTTCAGGAAGTCCTAATATGTCCGTGTTTTTAGGTATGTAACCAAATAGACGTAGCATTGCTACAATTTGTCCTTTATGATGAAATTCATGCGTAATAGAATGGGTCAGTAATTGATGTGGTGTTTTTCTAACAGTTCCACTTTCTTCTTTCCAAGAAAGTTCTTTTTCGATAATATCATCAGATGTATCTGTAAATCGTTCAAATACAGCATCTACATATTTGTCTGCTTGTTGAAAACAACGTTGAATATCACCTATCTGCATCTTTTCTATTGCTTCTTTTGTTAATAGTGGTGATGTTGTTTCTGAAAGTACGAAAGAACCAAGCCAAGCATGATAACAACCTGCCACATGGACTAATGTATCTCTTATGCTCTGAAAACCAAATCCACTTTCTCTTGTAAAATCATTTTCCTTTATTTCTTTACACTGTTCTAATAAAATCTGTCTCGTTTGTTTTACCCACTCGTATTCATGTTTTTCCATAAATTTTCCGCCCTCTTAAAAATAGTAAGTAACAGGATATTCCTCCAATTATACACTAAGAATACCATCATCATTACTCTGTGGTAATCATTTTAATCATTTTTCTAATAAAAAGTTATTTTGTCCATTATAGCTTAGGACAAATGCTGTTAAATAGGCATTCCCACTTCAAATTAAGTTGTAGTCTTATTCCCACTCAGTACTTCGCCAATACAATATGGTGCAATATCATTGATATGAAAGGATTTCAGGAAATATCAAAAACAATAAAAACATATTAATTGATATAAAGTGTGCCAAGGACTTTAACAAATCGCAAAGCTGGAATGAGAGATCATTTCGGCTTTTTCATTCATTTTAAGGCATGTTATTTTAAAGTGTTCAAAATTGACTTTTCTTATAATAAATAAAAGGACATGAATTTTAAACAAAATTGCTCAAATAGCCTAATAAAGGCTGCTCAGTGCGACGGCGTGCGAAGCGAAAGCCACCGTGCTGGGATAAGCCTGAGTGTCGACAGCCACTCATTTCCCCATGAACGTTTAATCGTAATGGGAAATGATATGTTGAACCTGTGTAAGTGTACGCAATAGGTACTGATAATTATCTGTTCCAATTTCATTTTCAATTTTTTCTTGAACTTTCATCCAAATAGGTGTCGCTTCATATAATTTTTTTAAACCAATCGATGTTAAAAAGACACATTTAGACCTAGAGTCATGTTCATCTTTTTCCACATGAACAAATTTATTTCTGATAAGGACATTTACGTTGCGGGTAGCAGTTGTTTGATCTAGCATCATTACATCACTTAATTCGCTAATTGATAGTTTCTTATATTGATAAATATTAACAAGCATATAATATTGAGTAATTTTCAGCCCGGTCGGTTGAAGCAATTGGTTATATAATTTTGTAAGAGAGCGAGATACTGTGCGCAAATTTGCACAAGCACAAGCTTGTAAAATACTATCAAATTTTGATTTTTCCATCGTGTCATCTCCTTCAAAAAATTTATTCCCTATTGCAATTGACAAAAAATAGAAAAGACAATAAGATATGCATATACATATAGTTTTATTTAATAATTATTTTTATTGTATCCGAAAATGTTCATTATTGGTAGGTAGGGAGGAGTAAATGATAAAGGAAACATATATTTTTAAAAAGTTTGTATACGCTTACAGAGGAGGGAACGACTTGATATGACTAATTTAAAAGAATTGAAAAAAACAATGAGAATGCCAGTGATTGGTGCACCGATGTTTATTATTAGCAATCCAAAGCTTGTGATCGAACAATGTAAAGCAGGTATTGTAGGTTCAATGCCTCACTAAACGCAAGACCGTCCTCCCAGCTGGATGAATGGCTTGCAGAAATTACAGAAGAGCTTGCGAGCTATAATGCAAAAAATCCTGATCGTCCGGCAGCACCTTTTGCAATAATAAAATTGTTCACCGTACGAATACACGTCTTGAAAAAGATATGGAGCTATGTTGAATGGTTTGATAATCCTCTTACACTTTCAGGATCCATTGCTACAGGCGATAGCTTTTTAGCGGCGGAAGTGATGGGAGCGGACTTTGCTTATAACGGTTTCCCATTTATTGCTACACGGGAACTATTTAGCGCCATCCATTCGTACTTCGGGGATGGATCCGGATAATTTACCCGAAAGTGAACCATCAAAAAATGAATTTTGGTGGGGACGCTAGCACAAAAGCGTGAAAAGACATTTGGGGTTGTGGACAAGAATTGGAGCAATTAGATTGCTCAATTAGAAGAACAGTACAATCAAGCAAAAAAAGGTTATTAAAAACTAAGAGTAGAGAACATATGAAGAGGTGAAAAAATGCAACATATGTTATTTAGTCAGCCAATAAAGTTAAATGCAACACGTTACGGGGACAGAGAAGCAATTTCATTTAATGGACTTCGATTTACTTATCGAGATCTTAATGAAAGAATTAATCAATTAGCTCATGCATAACAAAGTATCGGTGTAGAAAAAGAGGATAAAGTGGCCTTCATGTTAATGAATTGCCATCAACTATTTGAAGTAATGTTTGCTTGTGGGAAAATTGGAGCTGTCTATGTACCAATTAATTCAAGGTTTGTCGCCCCCGAAATTCAGCATGTTTTGGATGATTCCGAAGCTACTGTGTTGGTAGTTGATTCTCGTTTCATGCACGAAGTAGTTCCATATATAGAGCAATATAAAACTACACAGCATTTCATTACGGTAGGATCGAATGACCAAGTTCAATTTTTAGAATATGAAACTTGGATTTCTAGTTTCTTAAAGGAAGAACCTGTACCGTCATCACCTCTTAGTGAATTAGATACTCTTTCCATTATGTATACTGGTGGAACTACAGGTTATCCAAAAGGTGCAGTACGTTCTCATCGAAGTTTATATTTAGTTGCTTTATTATTTAGTATTGAATTTAATATCGGAAGACTTGGGAAAGGATTAGTAGCTGGTCCTTTGTATGGTGCGGCCGCCTTAAGTATATCTCTTCCTAATTTTTTCGTTGGAAATCCTGTTCATATATTGGAAAAGTTTCATCCTATTGAGGTGTTAAAAGCTATTGAGCAAGAAAAGACAACGACCACATTTTTAGCACCACCAATGTTAGATGCAATATTTTCGTTACCTGAAAATATTTTACACCAATATAATGTATCCGCTTTAAAATCTATAATTTCTGTCGGAGCACCTTTACATACGAGCACGAAGAAAAAAGTGTTAACGTATTTTGAGACAGTTGAATTAAATGAATTTTATGGAGCTACTGAGTTAGGTGGTGTAGCTAATTTATTTCCTGAAATGCAGAAAGAAAAGGATCGTTCTGTGGGAGTACCAATGCTAGGTATGGAAATTGAATTACTGAATGAAGAGGGGGAACAGGTGGAAGTTGGGGAAGCAGGGGAGTTTTTTGTTAAAGGAATTACATTGTGCGATGAATACTATCGTAGACCAGAAGCGAATAAAGAATCTTTTAAGGGTGAATGGCTCAGCTTAGGGGATGTTGGGGTTCAAGATGAAGATGGATGTTATTATATTGTTGATCGAAAGCAGGATATGATTTTATCAGGTGCGCTTAACGTTTATCCGGCAGAGATTGAAGGGGTTATACATGAGCATCCAAAAGTTAAAGACGTTGCTGTTATTGGCATTCCAGATGAAAAATGGGGAGAGGTACCATTAGCTGCTGTTGTATTACGAGACGGTGAAAATGCTACGAAAGAAGAAATTCTTCAGTTTTGCCAAGGTAGATTAGCGAAGTATAAAACCCCTCATCATATTGATTTTGTAGATGAGCTACCACGAAATTTACAAGGAAAGTTATTAAAATATCAAATTAGAAAAAACTATATAAATGAATAAAATAAACCGAGCTAGTAGAAAATCTAGCTCGGTTTATTTTATTGTTAGGAAAATTATATTTTAGTATGACTAGGGATAAGTTATTTGATTGAAAGTATCTTCGTCTAACTCTAGCGCTAAAGTTGTAGCACAATTTCCTTCACCTCACGACACGATAAAGAAGACATGCCGATTGGCTAGATATGAGGATTAGTCTCACTTATACATTTGTCGTGAAAGTCAAATTGCCTCAAAATTGAAAGAGAGCCGACTAAAGTGGGCTTTGCTCCCAACAAACGTCTACCCTTATAAGGGGCGTGTTCCCCCGAGTAAAATATAATATTGAATAAAAACCTGATTTCTTGGAGAAATCTGGTTTTTTAATGTGCTTTTAACAAAATATTTGCCCTATTTGGTTTTAGATCACTCACGAATAATACCATTTGAACTATTGCCTCGAAAGTTATCCTTATGGAAGCCTCTATTTGATCATCTTCCTATAAACTAATTGTTAGAAATATTTTATTTTGGGGTTGACTATTACTGAACAATCGATATATAATTAATCCAATCAGTTTAATGTGGTTTAAATTTGGATCTTTTCGTAGTTGATATAAACTACGACGTATGTGCTCGGTTGATTTCATCAAGAATAAATAATTGTGATGTGTTGAAATCACCATCCAGCGAAATACACGGAGACTCTGGTCGGATAAAAACGGTCACGTCCAGGGACTGTAGCATGCTTTCGTCCCACCGTAAAGATTTGTCACCAACGGCGACACTAGGACGTTCTGTCCGTCGGAGGCTCACCAGTCGCCCTAAGGATGCGCGTAGTGTATTTCCGTAGCGTTGAGTTATGTTGATAACGTCGCATTTTATTGATCTTGTGTCAAAAACAACTGGTCTATCGATGCGGAGAGCAGTGCGCAGTCCCAATCTTATTGAAAACAGTTTTAACTTTTGAGGAGGATATTAAAAAATGCAACAATTATTTATAAAAAATAATAAACAACGTGAGTGGCTTGAGCGATTAGCAACGCTAAAGGAAGATATTAGTGGGCGTGCAGCATTCATTGATGAAGAAAGCATTTTTCCTAGTGAGAACATTAATGCTCTACGTGATATTGGCTATACAAAATTAACGTTACCAGAAGAATACGGTGGTGCTGGATTTTCATTATATGATGCGATTCTTTTGCAAGAAACATTAGGTAGCTATGATGGTAGTACAGCACTGTCAGTTGGCTGGTCATTACTTACAGTTGGAGAGTTATTTGAAAATCGATACTGGGATCCGGCAAAACTAAATTTTCTAGCAGAGCATGTAAATAATGGAGCCATCCTTAATCGAGCAGTAAGTGAAGTTGCTACAGGGAGCCCTATTCGTGGTGGTCGACCTGGAACAATTGCTAAACAAATTGATGATAAATGGGTGATTAATGGACGCAAAAGTTATACAACTGCCTCTCCAGAATTAGACTATTTTATAACATCTGCATGGATCGAGGAAAAAGAAACAACAGGTTTTTTCCTCATCCCAAAAGAAGCGGAAGGTCTCTCTATCGACGAAACGTGGGACGTTATTTCAATGCGTGGTACAGGAAGTCATGATTTAGTGTTAGAAAATGTTGAGGTAGATGCTTCTGATTTGGTCGAAATTCCGAGTTATACTACAGGTTTTAAACTAAATGGTTGGTTACTCATTGTTCCTGCAACTTATTTAGGTATAGCACAAGCAGCACGGGATTATGCCTTACATTTCGCTACTACCCATTCGCCGAACAGTATTAAAGGAACGATCGCACAATTACCTAATGTACAGAAATTACTTGGTGAAATTGAATTAGAATTAGCTGTAGCACGTTTTAGTTTATACGGCGCAGCAGAATCGTATATAGAAGCAAAAAGAATCGGAATAGAACAAAGAGATGAAAGTGAAGAAGTAGGAGAAAACGTTGTAAATGCAGTCAATACTGCCAAATATGTAGTCACTAATTCTGCGATCAAGGTTGTCGATAAAGCGATGCGTCTAGCTGGTGCAAGAAGTTTACAACGTACAAATCCGTTACAACGTTATTATCGCGATGTTCGAGCAGGTCTTCATAATCCGCCTATGGATGATATGACGATTTCAAAATTAGCTGAATCGGCTATTAAATACCTTGAAGGAGCAAATAAAAATGAAAAAGAAAAAGTTAAGTAAGCTATTTATTCTAGGTTTGGCAGCATTAGCAATTTTGTCAGCTTGCGGGGGTAATGAAATTAGTTCTGCTAGTAATGACAATGAAAACAACAATAATGAAAATATAACAAAGATAAAAGTTGCTTTCGCAATGGGTGGCAAGCCAATAACTTATGTAGATGATGATGGCAACCCCACAGGTTATGATGTTGATGCTATGAAACTTGTAGATGAAAAACTAGAAGATTATGAATTTGAATTTATACCAACATCAGACGAGGATTTATTAATTGGTGTGGAGCAGGGAAAATATGATGTTGGTGTTAAAAATACCTTCTTTACAGAAGAACGGGAAAAGAAGTTTATTTTTCCAAAAGAATTTTTAGGTTTAAGTAGTGCTGGTATTTTACTGAAAAAAGAAAATGAACATATAAAAGACTTAAGTGATTTTGCGGAAGCAAACATGGCACTTGCTCCAATCGCAGCGAGTAATGCACAATATACGGTTGTTGAAGAATACAACGAAGCAAACCCGGATAACCCTGTAAAACTAGTCGCAGGTGATGAATTTTCCGTTGATGTGATCCAATGGGTAAATGAAGGTCGCGCAGACGGTGGTATTTCTATTGAAGCATCATTTAATGCACAAGTATTAAATGAAGACGGCCCATATCACAATCTAGTAGATGACGTAGTTTATAACGAATTTGCAGTAATTAAAACATGGCCGATATTTAATAAAAATCAACAAGAATTTGCAGATGCTTATGATGAAGCAATGGCCGAAATTCAACAATCAGATGCGCTTAGTGAATTAATGTTGGAACACTATGGTAAAGATTTATTTGAAGTATTAGATAGTGTGAATCGTTAGTAGGTAATAGTTGGCTGTTGGGTAAGTATTCACAGACAGCCTTCTTTTATTCATTGTATAAAGGAAAGGGCAGGGAATTGTCTTGGAAAAATATTTTGATGTGAAATATGTATGGGCTGCTTTTCCTGAACTATTACCGTTTTTAAAAGTAACGTTTTTTGTCATGGGTTTAGCAGTTTTATTTGGTACAGTTTTCGGGCTATTACTAGCATTTGCAAAAATGGGTAACAATAAGTATTTCCGATTTTTTGCAAATGGCTATACAACAATCATGCGCTGTACGCCATCCATTGTGTTGTTATTTCTTGTTTATTATGGTGTACCTGCTTTTTCTGAAGCATTATTTGGCCTGAATTTGCAAGATATTCATACTGGTGTTTACGTTGTGATCACATTTACGCTACAATTTGCCGCAATGATGTCTGAAGTATTAAGGTCTGCGATTGAATCGGTTGATCATGGGCAATATGAAGCCGCTGTTAGTGTTGGTTTAACACCTCTTCAAGCTTATGTTCGAATTGTCTTCCCACAAGCATTTGTCGTCGCACTTCCCAATTTTGGGAACGGCTTGATTGCAATTTTACAAGAAGGTGCATTGGCCTACACAATCGGTTTTGTTGATATTGTTGGGAAAGCAAATCTAATTATAGCTAGTAATTATGGAACCCATACATTAGAAGTATTTATCGCTTTAGCTGTAATTTATTGGGTCTTAGCCATTGTCATTGAGAAAATCTTCGCTAAATTTGAACAAATTTTTAGCAAAGGATCCCGTTCATTAAAAACTTCATAAGGAGGGGGTAGTATGGATCTAAGCTTTATTAATTTACCTTTTTTAATTGATACCTTTTTCGTTGCCTTAAGTGGCGTCCCAATTACGTTATTCGTTACAGCTGTTTCATTACTCATTGCGCTACCGCTCGGATTTATCCTTGCACTATCACGTATTTATGAAGTACCGGTTATTAATAGATTGGCTAAGATCTATGTATCATTCGTACGAGGGACACCAATTATTATTCAAATCTTTGTCTTATATAGCAGTATCCCTCTAATCCTTACGGGAATTTTTGAAACATATAATATTAATTATTCTGTCTATGATATTCATCCATTATGGTACGGATTTATCATATTTTCATTTAATACAGCTGCTATTTTAATAGAAGTATTTCGTTCAGCATTAGGTGCCGTTGATAAAGGGCAACTGGAAGCAGCGCAGTCAGTTGGTCTAACGAACGCTCAAGCATACCGACGGATTGTGATTCCTCAAGCATTAGTAGTTGCCGTACCAAATCTATGTACAGCAACAGTCAATTTAATTAAAGCTACATCACTTGGTTATGCGATTTCATTGCATGAGATTACGTTAAAAGCAAAAGTAGCAGCGAATGTTGGCTATAACTACGTAGAAGCATATATTGATATCTTCTTAGTTTATCTAATTTTATGCTTGACAGTAGAATGTTTATTTAAAGTTTATGAAAGACGTTTAAAACGTTTTCGATATGTTGGGGCTTAGGAGGTAAAATTTTGCTAGAAATTAAAGACATTCATAAATCATTTGGTAATAATGAGGTAATAAAAGGCGTAGATTTGACGATAGATAAAGGGGATGTAGTAGTTATCCTTGGTCCAAGCGGTTCAGGTAAAACGACTTTACTACGTTGCATAAACTTTTTAGAGTCAGCAGATAGCGGAAGAGCCTCCTTTGGCGAACTGCATGTGGATTTAAAATCTGTTTCAAAAAAAGACATTTATACGATTCGACAAAAAACAGCCTTTGTTTTCCAAAACTACAGTTTATTTAACAATAAAACGGCATTAGAAAATGTAACGGAAGGTTTAATAATTGGCCGAAAAGTTCCGAAAGCAGAAGCAAATGACATTGCTAAAAAAGCTTTAGATAAAGTAGGATTAGCGGAAAAATACAATTCTTATCCAAGTGAGCTTTCGGGAGGACAACAGCAACGTGTTGGGATAGCTCGAGCCGTTGCACTAAGTCCAGATATAATTTTATTTGATGAGCCGACCTCTGCCCTTGATCCAGAATTAGTAGATGAAGTGTTAACCGTCATGAAAAATATCGCAAATGAGGGTACAACAATGCTAGTAGTGACACACGAAATGTCATTTGCTAAAGATGTTGCGAATCGGGTTATTTTCATGGATGGAGGCGTTGTTGTAGAAGAAGGAACGCCACATGAAATATTTGTAAGTCCGAAAGAGGAACGTACAAAAAAGTTCTTGAGAAGAGTTTTACCTGAGGATTATACATTTCATATTTAAACATAAATACCTGTGCGTTTGAATATCGCCCAGGTATTTTTAATATGCTTAGGAATAAAAGTATCGTTACTCCTTTTTCCATTAAGGGATCAATTTTTCAAGGTTTAATTAATGAAATAAACTAGGATAATAGCAAGTGCTATTGTCGCAAATTCACTAATTCCGAGAGTGAACCAAAGAAATATAAATCCATTTTCCAAGCCTTCAAAGATTTTTAACATATTCGCAATGATGAACATATTAAAAGAAAAAATGCTGTATTATAAACATTAAAGCTAATTTTTTTTGACAAAACGTGCAAATAATAAAGTGATCCTAAAGAAACTACTGTGTGGAGTACCCCGAAAATAAGATCCGCTTTCCGTTGGAGATAAGATTAAATTAGAATACACCGAGTATAATTCCGAAAAAGTACTTTTTGTTGAACACAATTAAATGATTAAGTTGTTTAGAAGACAATGGTTTTGAAAAATTAAACACTGAAAAACAAATGCAAGAGTTAAGAAAGATGCATGAAGCACTGTTTCCGCCACGTGGTGGACTATCAGAATTTTTTATCTGGTCTAACGATTTTGATGAGAGACTTCGAATAAATAAGCCATTGGAAGAAGTACGCAGAAAACTGTGGGCAATAATAAAGGAATTTTAAGATTAAGACCCACATTCGGCAGGTCATAAGTAAAAACTTAAAGTGCGTGTTCAAAAGGAGGATGAAAAGGATCGAGCAGTTCGAGGCGGAGTAGCTTCCGGCAACAGAACGTATGCAGTTAAATACGTGAGTAGCAGAAAAGTAAGCCAACGAAGAAATGCGATGTGTCACTTTCACCGGACTTTGAACATCCTCTTAAGATTTTTCTTCTTTCTCGAAACCATTGTATCCAGAGAAAAAGTGAGGAAAAATCCCGGAATTAGTTTTTTAAGGTTGCAAAAACTTCGATAGGATCTTGTTGGGCATAATAATCAAAAAACAGATTACCTTCTTTTTCTTTTAAGAAAAGCCTTTGAATGGTGAGGTTTTGATTGTCAAAAAATTTGGCTTGTTCCCATTGTTGTGCAATGACAGCCAATGGAGTACTGTCTTTCAATAACACCCAAGTGGCTTTTCCACCATAAATAGTGGGTAAATAAGACATTTCTTTAATCTTGTGAGTGATATCCTCAAGAGTTGCAGTGGAGGATAAATCAAACTTTATTTCATGTGGTGCATAGACATCATCCCCCATAGTCACACTCTTTCGCGTACATCGAATCAACACTTCTAATCTCCTTTCTCTCAAGGAAGTTTTACTATACTTATATTATAGTTCTTCTATCTTCTATTTCAAAAAAGAAATACGGAATGGCGTTACATTATGAAAAGTCAAGTTTTAAATGTTTTAAAGTATACCATGCAAAAAAATTGCGATTGCAAGATATGTAACCATGATAGATGTTCATTAGTGAGCTTTTTATGTGGATAAATCTAAGTTAGCCTTGGTACAATGAAGGTAACTTATAAAGCCTCTTGTAAAGTGGGTGAAAACATGAAAAAAATTTTAATCGTTGAAGATGAAGAAAAATTAAGTAGAGTCCTTGAACTTGAATTGAAATATGAAAATTATAAAACGGAAATTGCAGATAATGGAAAGGATGCGCTTCGTTTAATGCAAGACGAGGATTGGGATCTTGTTTTACTTGATATTATGATTCCTGAATTGAGTGGGTTGGAGGTTTTGCGGCGTTTAAGAAAAACGGATAATCATACACAAGTCATCTTACTGACAGCAAGAGACCAAGTACATGATAAAGTTAGTGGACTTGATTTAGGTGCGAATGATTATGTCACGAAACCATTTCAAATTGAAGAGTTGCTTGCCCGTATTCGCGCACATTTACGAAAATCAAATAACCATATAGAGGGAACTGACGTATTAAATGTTGGAGATTTATCGGTAGACTTACAAACTCGGCAAATAACTCGTGAGGGAGCTGAAATAGAACTCACGCCTCGTGAATTTGATTTGCTCACCTTTCTTATGCATAATAAAAATATCGTATTAACTAGGGAACAAATAATGGAGCAAGTATGGGGTTATGACTACATGGGAGATACGAATGTTGTTGATGTGTATATTCGATATATACGGCAAAAGGTAGATAACGGATTTGACACTCCTTATATACAGACAGTAAGAGGGGTAGGTTATACGATAAAGGACGTTACCTAAATGAAGCTAAAAACAAAAATTCAATTATTCTCAAGTCTATTTATGCTTTTATTTATAATGTTAGTAAACACATCAATTTACTTTTTGTTTTATAAAATTTCAGTAGATAATGAGCTCGAACTATTATCGGATCAGACACGAACCATTATGGAAACAATGAAGGAAAATCCTGATATCCCCAAAACTGAGTTATTACGCGCTTATTTACCGAATAATGGTCTTATTCGGATAATTGATGAGAAAGACAGGGAACTGATACCAATAATTACAAAACAAAAAGAATTTAGAGAATTACCTTCTGCGTATTCCACTCGTGAGGTAAAAGAAATTGTAAGAGACGAAACAGGATCCCCAATTGCAGTGATTAGGAAGCCGATTATTTGGGAAAATGGGGAAATTGTTACGTTGCAAGTAGCAAATTATTTATTCCCTCTTGAAGAAACGATGCGAACACTTCTATATGTTTTAGTCGCTGCATCAATCATTATGTTAATTCCAACTATTATCGCAGGGAACTTTTTAAGTAAATTTATTCTCAGACCGATAAAAGAATTAATCTCAACGATGAAAGACAATACGAAGTCTGAAAATTGGAAAACAATTGAAATAGAAAATAAATCAAAAGATGAATTGTATGAAATGGAAAAAACATTTAATGAGATGATTGCGCATTTAAAAGAAAACTTTGAGCGGCAAGAAGTGTTTGTGTCAGATGCTTCCCATGAATTGAAGACACCAATTTCAATAATAAAGAGTTACGCAGAGTTATTGAAACGGCGTGGAAAAAGTCATCCAGAAGTTTTTGAGGAATCCATTGATGCAATAGATACAGAAGCTGACCGAATGCAGCAACTTGTAAATCAACTATTGGATCTTGCAAAAAATAAACAATCAGCTCCGAGCACGGAATTAGACTTAGTAAAACTTACAAAAAACGTAATACATACATTTCAAGCCGCTTATGAACGGGATATATACTTTAAATCTGAAGTAGATACCATTTTAATAAAAGGAAATGAAGATCAGTTAGAGCAGATTATTTATATATTATTAAGTAATGCGATTAAATATAGTGAGAAAGAAATAAACATTGTATTAACAGAGCAAAAAGATACAGTTAAACTTCGTGTTGTCGATAAAGGTCTCGGAATTCGTACCAACGATCAAAAACGTATTTTTGATCGTTTTTATCGAGTGGATCAAGCTAGAACAAGAACTTCAGGCGGCATTGGGTTAGGACTCGCAATTGCAAAAGCAATCTCTGAAGCGCATAATGGATCGCTAACAGTAAATAGTGAAGAGGGGAAAGGCACAACGTTTACTCTCGAGTTGCCAATAATGAAAAAAAGTTAATTTATTTCTCATCAAATTCTAATCTTATTCACCATGTCTTATCATTTGGAGCGGATAAGATAGAAGTAACAAGAATAAGGAGGCAACAAAAAATGAAGAAAAAAATAATCTTAACCTCGGGAGTGTTAGCTATTACAATTGCATTAGGATTGGGTATTTACAAATCGGATGCATCACAAGCAGAACCTAAATTAAACTATGATGAGGTTAGAGGCTTGATTTCAGCTCAATACCCTGGAACGATAACAGAGCTTGAATTAGAAAAGGATCGTAATCGTGTAGTATACGAGATTGAAATTGAAAATGACGGAATGGAATATGATCTTAAAGTTGACGGAAACTCGGGTGAGATAATCAAAATCAAAGAGAAAAAAACAGTAGCTCAAAAAGAAAACCAAAAGAAAACAACAGATGACGACAAAGCTGTAAAAGAAGATACAAAAGATGGGCAAAACCAAACAACTCAGGAAATAAAGGTTGAAAAGAAAGAGAGTTCTAAAAAAGAAAAGAATAATAAAAATACAGTAATTGATGCATCAGAAGCGATTGCTATCGCCCAAAAGGAATTTCCTGGAACAGTGACAGATGTGGAACTTGATGAAGAAGACGGTCGTTATATTTATGAAATTGAAATTAAAGCAAACGGGGAAGAAGCAGAGATTGAAATTGACGCAATGACTGGAGAAATCATTGTTATTGAAATTGACGAAGACTAAAACAAAAGGAGATTGAATCTCATGTAAAGAATTCAATCTCCTTTTCTTTTAATTCAAGCCCAATATTCGACTTGAAGACTAGAAAACCCCTTAAATGTATATTTGTTCACTATTGAAGTATATATATTAGGATGTTTTTAAAAAGATTTGAGACTCCGCACTGCTCGTCCACGAAAAAAATTGTTGTATTTGCCACAAAACATAAACTGCGCAGTGAAATTAGGATCTAATTGTTTTTTTCCGTTTCGGAGGCTCAAAGCCGCCCAATGGTAAAGGAGACACTGTAAGAGCAAGCGATAGCGCAGCTTAAACAACTGGAGTTGGTGGGACGAACCATGTGCAGTCCCAGATGTCGCTCTTATGCCTGTGGTGAAAACGTCTGTCTGGTGGCGGAAATCAGCTGTGACTAGGTTTATAAATTATCATTACGTTACAGTTTATTATCAAAGATTAAAAAACAATGAACCAAAACAAAAAACTTACGAAAAGAGCCAAAAAATAAAATCGTATATTATTAAGGGTTCGAGTGATTGACCGACACCGGGATATTGAGTTATTCCCCACACAAATAGAACGGGTGTTTGTGAAAAATATAAATGTATGATAATATAGAACTAACATAACATGGGGTAGGTCTAATGAACTGATTAAAAATACAGAATCTTTAGGATGGGTGGGGCGAGAATGGACAGGATAAACAAACCGCATGATAAATTTTTCAAGGAAACACTTGGCGAAGTATCTGTAGCACAAGATTTTATTCAACACTATTTACCGGAAGAAATTTTGGGTATAATAGATGCAAGCAGTATTTCTCCAGAAAAAGATAGTTTTATCACGAAAGATTTGGAAGAGTATTTTTCCGATTTGCTGTTTAGTGTTACAATGAATGGAGAAGAAGGTTATTTATATTTTTTATTCGAGCATAAGAGTTACGAGGAAAAAAACATTTCATTTCAGCTACTAAAGTACATGATTGAAATTTGGGAAAACAAATTGAATAAAGAAAAAACGGATGAATTACCGATCGTGATTCCTTTAGTTATTTATCATGGAAGACAAAAGGGGAGTATGGCTAGAACTCTAGGAAATCTTCTTGTAGGTTACAATAATTTATCTCCAAATATTC
>NZ_JAXHDD010000077.1:0-14226 GCF_037072025.1 Pseudogracilibacillus sp. SO30301A
ACTATATATTTTTCTCATTTAAAGGTATGCTTGCTCGATAATCCTTTGACTAAAGTTTAATCCTTCAACCATATAATAAATATTGTATTTTTGAAGTTCTAGTTCTTTTCCTGTGAGTTTAAATTCTAATGTCTGTTCATTCATCTTAGAACTCTTCCCCCTCATCCCACTTAACCCGTTTCACCTTCCCTTGGTGTGTGATTATTTTTGTCTCTCAATGCTGCGGAAGCTTTGCTATTCTAGCTTTACCATCACACACCACAATGGAAAATGAGTTATTTTCTTCCATTATATCAATTTCTAGTCTATTAGTCTTAGGATTTATATTTATATCTTGTAATCTCATAGCAGAACCCCTCCACATCATGAATGCCAATCAGGCTTGTCCTGTTTTTATGTTTTGTAGAACACGATATTTTCCGTTTGGTTCGTCAATCATTCGAATGCCATAAGGTTCTAGCCAATCAGAATTGCCCTCATTGTCTTCTCTCCCCGAAAATATCATGTTCTCCGTTTCAACCTCATACACATCAAATTCATAGTTCCACGCAATGTGAATCGCTTCAACAACCTCATTCGTTGGCATAATCTAAACTCTCCGCCGTCCCAATCGTATGCCATGAATTTTGCTTCGCTTTTTTCCATGTTCATCTCCTTTTTTCACAGTATTTGTCTACTAACCGCTATAATCGTACTCTAAATTAACGTTTAAATGTTATTTTTGACGGATCAACCACTTTAAGTTTCCCGGATAATTTAACAATCGGATAAGCAATCACTCCGCCAGGCTGACCGCCAACCATCGGATTGGCGTCAATAACATTTGAGTATTGGTAAACTCCTATAAATTCGGCTTCTACTAAATCGTCTTTTATAATGACATAACAATCTTTATCCAAACCATTTTCGCTCCTTCTCTTTTTTATCGAACTGCGACGCTACAATTTTCCATCCCATTCCCATAAACTAAGTTTTCCTTTCGCTTGTATGGGTTCCGATAACATATTGACATTCAATAATTCCCAAGCGTAACGACCTTCTGTATAGTCACCGAATTTAATCTCTAAGCCGCTAATATTAGGACCAGTTGTTGTGGCAACTTGATTACAAAAATTGAGTACTTTATGACAATCTGCTATTTCCGCCATCGCTATAACAACACCTGTTGGTAAATCTTTATATGATTCGATTTTGTGTTCTTTTAATACACCTTTAATCCAGGAGTCATTACAGGCATCTTTATCAACTGACTTACCTGCGTGAATAGCAATCTGCCCTCTATATTTAGTTTGCCACGAACGAGTCTCAAATCTTTTCTCACCTAGAGCAATAAGAGTTGCCCAAGGCTGTTTTATAGTAATAGCTTTCATTTTAAACACCTTCTTTACGTCACATTTATTGTCTACTGTTCAATAATATATTTAAACGTTTCATGGGTTCACGTAGCTTGTATTTGGTTTTCATTTGATCACCGCCAGTTCTATTCTTTTACGCTTGCTACTGATTAATTTAATACGTGCTGTTTTTTGATTGATGGGATATATCGGCTCTGCTAATCCAGATAACACTAACGTTGTAAAGTCAAATACTAGATCGGAGTAAGTGATCCATCTATAATAGTTTCCTTCACTGAAACACTCCGCCTAGTCTAATTAAGTTATCTCTGTCATTACGAGTTATCCAATCTGTTTCTAGATAATCTTTCGTATTTATTTTTGTATAAAATTCCGTGTAGTTGTTTGAAAAACTTCCGATATTTCTAGTTGACAGCTTGTGTAATACACTTAAATTTTGACATGTATAGCTTACCTTCAATTTAGCTCCGAAAAATCGCACTTTTTCTATCCCAATTATTAAGTAACTGTTGTTTTCATACTCGATGGTTTCACCGATTCGATTTGGAGGTTTATATAACTTAAATGTTTTTACTAGAGTCATTATTAGCATTTTGTCTATATCTGACTTTTTCATACGTTCACCTCATCACATCAAATAATGATTATTGGTAAATTCCCTTCTCTGCAGCAACTGGATTAATCCACAGTACCTCTTGCCTTTTTGCCCCAGCTTCTGCTAAAACACTCATTGTTTTTTTGTCCATCAAAACCAACTCGCATGAGGACTCTCGACTGTACGATCCTCATTCAAAATCTTGTCTTTCATTCTCGCCCTGTAACAAGAATCACACAAATGCCCTTTTTTAATCACTCGACTGCAATCAACGCATTTTTTCATTTTGCTTCCACCTCGATTAACTTTTTTAAATACCATTCTGCTTTTCCAAGATCTTCTATTCCGTTTTTGTCCCCGTACCTGTCTAAATATTTTTTAATGTTTCCTTTCAAATAGCCGACAAATTCATCATGTGTCATGCTGTTTTGAATGTTATCAATCGTTTCCATCTTGTGCATTTTATAGTGTTTTGGGCTGTTTATCGGATCCATGTTTCTACCTCCATTTCGTTTGCGGCTCATAAACATAACGCCTGTTTTCATATTCAATTACAGTCGGGATCTCCTTCTTAATTTTGAGATGTCGGATGGGTAGTTTATATGTTAATTGCCTATGTATTTTCCCTTCCCGTGCTTGATGAAATATTGCTAAAAATATCTCACTTAAATTGCAATAATAAATGCAACACTCTTTGTGAAACCAGTATATAAGGTTTTTCTGTAATTTGTAGATTGTGTGACCTAGGCCACACAATCTACAAATTTCGCGAACATTTCGCTCGGTGTTTGGTAGTCTAATATTTTCCGAGGAAGTGTGTTCATCCAATTTGCAACATCATTTATTACTTCATCAGTATATGTATGGATCGGCTGTCCTTTTTTGATAAATCTTCTAATTAGACCATTGTGACGCTCGTTTGATCCTCTTTCCCATGAAGCATAAGGATGTGCAAAATAAACGTTTGAAGGGGGGGCAATCTAATGGCTAGTTTCCAAAAACGAGGGAAGACATGGCAATATACAGTTAGTCGAAGGGTTAATGGTAAATCAAAACCAATTAGAAAAGGCGGTTTTCGAACAAAAAAAGAAGCTCAAGTTGCTGCTGAAGTTGAAAATAAGCTAAATAAAGGGATAGTTCCTCATTTGAAATTAGAGCCTTTTGACGAGTATTTCGAGTTTTTGTTAAATTTGTACAAGCCTCATATAGGGAAAAACACACGAAATAGGTATTTAACTATATTAGGTACTATCAAAGAATATTTTGGTAGTAAACCTATACAGCATATTAAAAGAAGTGAGTATCAGGAGTTTTTAAACGATTACGGTAAAAGTAAATCCAAGGCTACTGTAAGAAAATTAAATTCACATATTAGATCCTGTGTACAAGATGCTTTGGAAGATGGAGTTGTTACACGGGATTTTACAAGAAAGGTAAAACTATCTGGACTTGAGCCGAAGAAGGATAGTGAAAAGCATCTTGAATTTGACGAAAGTATTGAGTTGCTTAACTACGTACAAAAGAAAATAGATGAAGGGTTATCTTATTTAGTTATTCTTTTAGGGTTAACTTCGGGTATGCGCTTCGGGGAAATGGTCGGATTGACTAGAAAAGATTTCGATTTTATTAATAACACAATTAATATCGATAAAACATGGGGATATACAAATAAAATTCATGAAGGTTTTGGTCCTACTAAAAATGAGAGTTCCATAAGAATAATCAAGATGGATGAAGAAACAATGAAAGTCTTTGAAGACTTCTTTCAGAAAACTCCTGACAATTTACATAGACTTGTTTTTTACAGTCCATCTTCTAAATACAAAGTGATCAGTAATGGAGCAGTAAATAAAACATTAAGAGAAGCATTAACAAACTTAGATATTGATCATATTAGTGTACATGGATTACGCCATACGCATGCCAGTGCAATGATCTATAAAAAAGAGGCAACATTAAATTATATCAGTGAACGATTAGGTCATGCAGATATAATGACAATTTATAATGACTACTCTCATGTAATGAAAGAGTTAAGAGCAGCAGATGGGGAGAGTACTGTAAAAATGTTTGCATCAATGTTCGCTGTGTAAAAAATGTGTAAAATAATTTAAAATCCAATCGTTTCTAATCGTAATCTGAAATAAAATCAAGAGATTAAAAACACCCTTAAACGTTATTATATCAACATTTAAGGGTGTTTTTATTTTCGTGTAATCTTATTACACTTTCATCAGAAAACGTCCCAGGAGAGATTCGAACTCCCGACCGATGGCTTAGCTTACCACTATGATTTTCATCACAAACTAAATAGTAATTTGTGGTCTGGACTATATCTTCACCATTTCAGGTGCGACACGTATAGTCTCTACGGAACCTCACGATAATCATCTGCAAAATTAATAAGATGCTTTTGATTATTCTTTGGAGTCTTTACCCTCAAAGTGACTGATTGTTGAAATGAGTTTGGATCAAATTAATAACATTCAATCGTTTATGGACAGTAAACACAGTACGCATCAATCTCATTTTTATCAACAGGCTTGCTGACTTCATCTTTAGTGTTGCAGTAGGATGGTCGGAATCTAATTTCTAGACTTCCTTTACTGTTTAACCCCTTATACTTTACTTGAACCCTTTTTAAGGTTTGCTCTTTATAAATACCAAATCAAAAGGGGCATGTTCTGTTAAGAGAAACAAATCATAAGCCTTTCTTATACAAATCCACTTGAGCCTTTAAAACTCCTAAATCTCCTTTTGTTTTTGTATGATGTTTCAATGTAAACACCTCATCAGAGATCGTAAGTTTCCTCGGTATTACCATCAGCTTAACCTGTTAAGGCTTCACCGATATAGTGTCGTCCACTCTAAAGGTTTTTGTTTCCCTTTAGAGGCTCCTATTCTTGAAGGCCATTGCTCTATCCAGCTGAGCTACTGGGACAAAAAATGGAGCGGGTGAAGGGAATCGAACCCTCGACATCAGCTTGGAAGGCTGGAGTTTTACCACTAAACTACACCCGCAATTTTTATTCAATTTTTTCAACGCAAGAACTATTATATGCATTTCTTATTTACTTGTCAACTTAAAATGCTAATTTTTTATAGTAAATTTATTTTTATAAGGAAAAGTCATAATCTCCTCACCTTCAAGGCTATAAAATGTAACTTTTACTTCTAAAGGCACTTCCCATTCTATAATAACATAACTAGGTACATTAAAATGCTTCGGTAACAGAATGCTCCCTGGATTAATAAATAGTTGTTCACCAATTTTTTCAGCATAGGCGATATGGGAATGTCCAAAACATACGATATCTGCGTTTACTTCTAATGCTCTATATTGTAAATTTAGCAAGGTTGATTTCACATCAAATAAATGACCATGAGTAATGAAAAAGCGAAGTCTCGCTTTTTCTACAATTAACTCATCTTGAAAATCTCCTTGCCAGTCACAATTTCCTTTTACAACTTGATAACCGTTTAAAGGAGCAGCTTCAGCAGTGAGTTCTGAATCTCCACAATGAATATATTCAGAAACTTGATGTCGCTCTTTTATTGTCTCTAGTTCTGATGTAAGTCCGTGACTATCACTTACAATAAGTACCTTATTCATCTTTTTCACCTGCGTTTATTTCCTCGTTTAACCATGTTTCTAGTTGAATAAGTGCATTAAAACGATGACTTATTTTATTTTTAACACTTTGATCTAATTCTGCCATCGTTTTATTGTACCCATTCGGTATAAAAATTGGATCATATCCAAACCCATTTTCACCTTTTGGTTCCGTTGAAATGACCCCTTCACAAGCACCTTCTTTAAAAATCGTTTTCTCGCCCGGAATAGCCATTGCTAAAACACAAATAAAGCGTGCACTACGCTTTTTTTCTGGCACATCTTCCATTTCTGTTAATACTTTTTCATAATTTAACAGGTCATTCGTCGGTTCCCCACCATATCGTGCGGAATAAACACCTGGTCTTCCCTCAAGTGTATCGATTACTAATCCAGAATCATCAGCTAAGACTGGTTGTTCAATCATAGCTGAAATTTGTTCTGCTTTTAATCGTGCATTTTCCTGAAAAGTTACCCCTGTTTCTTCAACTTCCGGTAAATCGGTATCTAAATCTATCAAAGACTTTACTTGAATTCCATATTGATCAAATAATTGTTTAAATTCCTTTACTTTTCCTTCATTCTTCGTTGCAATAATAATTTCTTTCACTTTTCTTCTTCTTCCTCATCCGTCTGACTTCCAACCTTTTCAGTTAAATCTCCTAATACTTCTTTTTGTACTTCAAAAAGTTGTTCTATCCCCTCTTGTGCAGCTTCCAACATTGATGCTAATTGATCATATGAAAATGTTGCCTCTTCTCCAGTTCCTTGAATTTCAACAAATTCACCTGCACCTGTCATAACGATGTTCATATCTACATCTGCAGCAGAATCTTGCTCATAATTTAAGTCTAAGTTTATTTCACCGGTTGGAGACACTCCCACTGAAATTGCTGCTAGAAAATCAGTAATTGGAAATTTTTCAATTATTTCTTCTTCGATTAGTTTGTTACAGGCAATCACTAATGCGACGAATGCCCCTGTAATTGAAGCAGTTCGGGTACCTCCATCAGCTTGAATAACGTCACAATCAATCCAAATTGTACGTTCACCAATAAGGTCAAGATTTACCACAGAACGTAGTGCACGTCCAATCAAACGCTGTATTTCCATTGTTCTTCCACTTACTTTGCCGCGTGAAGACTCTCTAATATTTCGCTGTTCTGTTGCTCTTGGTAGCATAGCGTACTCGGCTGATATCCATCCCTTATTTTGTCCTCGCATAAATGGAGGCACTCGATCTTCAATACTTGCATTACAAATTACCCGTGTATTTCCTAATTCGATAAGTACCGACCCTTCTGGATGAGTTATAAAGTTAGGTATTATGTTAATTGGTCTAATATCATGTCTATTGGTATCCATTATTTACACTCCTAATACTACAAAAATTTGACTGTTACATTTTTTCGGATTTTATAATATCGTTTTTAGTTACCGGCTTGTCATAGGTAGTCCCATTTTCACTCACAACTTTTTCTTTATTTTCTACTTTTATATCAACCGCTTCAACGTCTTCTTGTTCGGTAAGCGATCTTACTAATGTTTCTACAACATCATCTGCAATAACTGCTTTTTCTTCATCTTTTAATATTTCTTCACTAAACTCTAATTGTAACACACCATCATTCAAAACGGGTTTAGTTAATAATGTTGTATTATCATTAAACACCTGAAGTCCTTGAATTTCATAAGAAGGGCCTTCCATCAATGCTTCGACAATTGTTGTAAAAACATCTTCGTTATCATCGTTAATGTATTGTGTCATTGGCACAAAATAAAGATTATCATTATATTGTTTCGGATAATGGACAGTAACTACTTTACTATGCATTAAACTAGGTTGATCTTTCACATAAATATTTATACCATTACTCTTAGAATACCCTTCTGAAAGTGGCGTCCCATTCACTGGCATTTCATCTAAATTTTCTCCATTGATCCAAAGCTTTATCTTATTTACACTGTCAAACTGCGTCAATGTATGTGTCATCGCTTGAAGAATCTTCACTTCTTCCTCAGCCTCATAATTCTTAAATTCTTCCGACAAATCCACAATTAATGTTCCGTCTTCCTCTAGGTTCAAACCGATAATTTCGGTACCAGCAGGTAATACGGCCTGAAATCCATTAGGCAACATTTCAGTCACTGGTCCGTCTTTCACCAAATATTCAAGCGCTTGAGTCGCGGCTGATTCCGTTTTAGGTAGTTCTAATGTTTGTGGAACCACCATCCCGCTCGCATCGATTAAATACAGTTCTCTTGCCACGGTTTCGTCTGATTCAATGACCTCTTCTTCCTCTTCAACAGGGTCGTCGCCTTCCGTTTCCTTGCCTTCCTCGTCAACGATAGTTACGTCTTCTGGAACGTCTACTTCTTCAAAAGTCTGTTCACCTTTCAAACAGCCTCCTAACAAAAGAACTAAAACAATCAATAATTGTACGTGCAGAAATTTGATCTTTTGCATAAAACACCCTCCCATTGATGGTTGTACTATTATATATACGTCCAAGTTTTCAAATAATGCTAATGATTATGAACGTCTAATGGGAGAATGTTAAAATTTACAAAACTATTTTTTCAAATTTCACTTTGTTCATTTCGCATAAACTTTTCTTAAATATAGACAGATAGATTTTCTTAAAAACATCCATATCTCCTGTCGTATAAAAACTATGATTTGGTTCACGATTATTTTTATATAAAAGTTGATTTACCTCTAAAATGACACTTGTTTCCCTTGCTGTTTCTTCACTCGAAGAAATGATTTGAACAGTTTTTCCCATTACCTCTTGGATTGTCTCCTCAAGTAATGGATAATGAGTGCATCCTAAAACGAGCGTATCAATACGGTTTGACAACTTCAATGGAAACAACGTATCCTCAACAACCTTTTTCGCTTGTTCTCCTGAAATTATACCTTTTTCTACCATCGGCACTAATAACGGGCAAGCTAAGGCGATAACATCTAATTCACTATTGATCTGTAATAACGCTTTTAGATAAGCTTTGCTGTTTATAGTGCCTTCTGTACCGATAATACCAATTTTATTGTTTTTTGTAACCTTTATTGCAGCCCTTGCCCCCGGTTGAATAACTCCAATCACAGGAATGTTAAGTTCTTTTTTAAGTTCATCTAACGCAAATGCAGTTGCTGTATTACAAGCAACTACGATCATTTTAATATTTTTAGTTAGTAAAAAGCTTACCATTTCTTTAGTAAATTGAATAACTTCGTGTTTTGGCCGAGGACCATATGGACATCGAAACGTATCTCCAACATAAATGATTTTCTCATTCGGTAACTGCCGCATTATTTCATATGCGACAGTAAGTCCTCCAACCCCCGAATCAATTACTCCTATTGCCTGATCCAATTTTTCACCTCATTTGTATGTGCGAACATCTCTATTTTACCATAGGAAAATATTTTTTTGGAAAATAGATGTTCGTCCAAGGCTTTTATACGCACTGATTTTCAATTTTTTCATAAGTTATAGTGACTAAATAATTCCCTTCAGATTGCATCTCAAATGACAGCAAGGAGGGGTACCATTTGAACAACTCAAACGAATATAAGCAGAACAAAATATTAACAAAGAGGGAAAAAGAGGTATTTGAAATACTAGTTCAAGATAAAACAACGAAAGAAATAGCAGAGGAATTATTTATTTCAGAAAAAACTGTTCGTAACCATATATCAAACGCAATCCAAAAGCTAGGTGTTAAAGGAAGAGCCCAGGCAGTAATTGAACTTATTCGGATGGGAGAGTTAAAGTTATAAAATAGAAAGCATTTTATTATACACCAATGCATCTACTATTTGCTGTACTCCATACTCGATAAGAAAAACTGATCGCCAGCGTGTGATCAGTTTTCTTTTTGCCGATATTAATTTATGTAATCTGTTTAGTTTTGGTACCATATTCCTTCTCTAATTCTATTTAGGGTAGATCTTCTACATTTTTTGGAATATGTTACTATTCACAAACTACTCATTCTGGGCATGACAAATAAACCGATGAACGTTCAATTTTTTCATCGGTTTATTTGATGGGTCAAAATTTCTTTTAGTGTATAAGGATTACCTTCTACGGCTCGCTCCAAAGCATCCACAATATTCAAACCATGTCGTTTGCAGGTTTCTGCATAAGTCCGAATGGTCGCATAATTTGAGTCTCTGTATATAATCAATTATTTTCATGCAAAAAGTGACTTTCAACAATAGAAAAAGTTGAAAGTCACTTTTTACATATCCCTAAGAAATATCAATATATAGGTTGCCAATGTGTTTTGCAAAACACAGTCAAATTAGAATAGCTATTTTTCCTAAACCCATACAATTACAAAATCTACCTATTGTTTCTTAATATCTGAATATAATCCCTTGCTCCATGCAGTATTCTATAAATATATACAGTATTTTCAATAACTCTATAAAAGGCAATATAAGGTTCAGAAATAACCATCCTAAATTCGAAGTGAATTAGGCTTTCTTCCATTACCCTCGAACCAGCATACGGAAATTTTTCAAGGTGCTTTATAGAAGTCATAACACGATCTAATATTTCATTTGCAGCTTCGGGATTATCCAGTAAAATATAAATAAAAATATCATCAAGGTCATCGTCGGCTGCTGGAAGTAGTTCTACATTATAATTTTTCATCAATTCTCTCCTTGATTCTTTGATAAGCAGAATCAATTGATGTCGTTTTATCACCATTTATTCGCTGTTCTTCGGCTACTAATAGTTTTTCTTTTAAATCTATGATTGCTTCCCTTTTTTCAAATGCATCAATACTCATGAGTACAAGATCACCTTCTCCATTCTTAGTGATATAAACAGGCTTCTCTTTCTCATGCGCCAAATTAGAAATGGAATTATAATCGTTTCTTAACGAGGTAGATGACTTTATAATCAACAGCAAGACCTCCATTCATTTATTATACCATTATAATACCATAATTCCTGCATAATATGCACCTGTTAGTTAATAAGGAACAATGATATTTATCACCCCGTATTTCGCACTAGTTAAGTAGTGCGTAAAATTTTTAAACTGGAAAATCTCCTAACAACAACTTCTTTGTCGTTGTTAGGACAAAGAACTACAGGTTTTACTAATTATCGACATGTAATAGGTAAAAAGGGTTTTATGACCATTATTTACTTTCTTTTTCGACAATTTTCACGCTCTTTGGTTCTGTATAAATATTGTAGTCCAAACAATAAATCTAAAATTCGCTTTATCCGTGACTTATGATTATCAGGTAATACTCTATTCATTTTTCCATCTTGATCCTAGGGGTGGGGCAGAATCTGTAGATTAAGCAAGAACTGAACTAGGGTGAATAATTTTATGGACAAGTTAGTTTTTGAAAGAAGACGAATACGATTATCGCCCAACACAAATAATGAGTCTTTAGGGACTCTTGTTTCACCCGTTACCTCTTCTAGAGTAAAGTCAACCGTAATCTTACCAACCATTAATATAAAGAACATCATCTTTTACTCCAACCGTATCTCCCGGCAAACCAATGACCCTCTTAATATAATACTCATTAACATCGGGTGCATCAAATACGATGATATCGAATCGTTGGATATTAGAAATTTTACTCACAATCACTCTGTCATGATTTTCAAAAGTAGGTTCCATAGATTGTCCCAAAACAAGCGAAGGCGAGAACAAGAAACTACGAATGACAACCGCTATAATAAGTACCAATAACAGTGATTTTATCTAGGAATACACATCATTGACTATATGTTTTCTCCTTTGCTCCAATCGTTTTCCCTCCTTTATTTGTTTATCACACTTCAACATGGATCATTTTCTTTTTGCAAGCTTTAAAAACAATACGACTAATAAAAGCGAGTAAATGATGATCCAGACAAAAGGAAATATCGATAGATCTGAGATATTTTCACCACTCCAATTGCTTAACGGTGTTTGTGTAATTACTGACGGGGGGAGGATCCAAACGATATTTTGAAAGGTTGGTGGTAAAACATTATAAATTCCTAAAGCTGCTATTGAAAGGATGACGATCAGTGAAAGCCCGCCATAGGAATTGACAGGGTTATCCATTAAGCCTTTACTAAATAAACTTGCCACACAAATACCTAAAGTAGCTAATAAAATATGATTGGTCAATGAAACAAAACCAGTCGTTAACGTAACAGGTTCCTTGAACATATCAAACACAATTGGATATAGGAATGCATACACCGTCAGAACCATGGCAACGAGCCACACTGACATTAATTTAGAAAGATAGTAACGATTTCTACTTTTCAAATGAAGAATTATCATTTGTTTTTGTATAGGTGCATCGAGTGATAAGATGCTTATACACAGCCAAACGGATACGATATATAAAATCAATGCAGTAATCGCATAACTACTAATAACTGGATTAGGTTTATATGTATAAAAAACAAAAATGAAAATAAAATAGGTTGAAACAGGCGGGAAATATTTATTGGAACGGATATAATCGTACAAACTATACTTAACAAGTTCTTTCAAAACAACCTCTCCTTCTATCGATAGACCATGACGATGAGTTATCCGTGATTCAAAAGGATTTTTTATTACCCTATTTGATTATTCTCATCGACTACTATGGTTGATACACTATCAATGCTTCCTTGTAATTGCAGGACCCTGGATAGAATGGTGTCACTGTTTTCCAACCCAACATAGAGTAATAAACGATTTTCTTTATTTTCCATATGTAGAACCTCATCCCACTGTTTGACGATTAGCTCATCTATCTTTTTTACTTCTATTAATTTTATTTGTTTTTTTGCTAACATATTATTTTTTGAGATCATACCATGATGTAAATAATAAGTCGTTTCTATGACATCATCAAACTTATGAGATTCGTGATAGGTTAATAGAATCGTACTGCCCTGCTTTTTAAATTCCTTTACAATATTTACTAGTTCTTGCTGTGCATGGACATCAAGACCAGATATAGGCTCGTCTAAAATGAACAGATCTGGTTTTTGTAAGATGGCTTGGATAATACCAACTTTTTGGATGTTTCCTTTGGATAGGTGCATGATCCATTTATGGTTCATTACCTCCAATTGAAAACGATGAAGCAAGTCTGGAATTCTTTTATTTAGATCCTCTTTGGAAATACCACCGATTCTTCCAACATAATGTAAATATTCGCCAGGTGTAAAACGAAGCATTTTAGGAAATCGATCAGGTACGTATCCAATTCTCAAACTTTTATTTGGATATACCACTTTCCCTGAACTAGGCCGCTCTAGACTAGATATAATCCGTAAGATCGTACTTTTTCCTGTACCATTCCCTCCTAGAAAAGCAATAACCTGATTCTCCTCGATGGTTAACGAAATATCATGCAAAACCTTTTTATTTCCGTATTCTTTACTTATCTGTTTGAGCTCAACAAGCTTGCTCATAAGTCCCCCTCCTCATCCATACCGATACATGGATTCATCATAATTTCATGTTATGTTTAATCCCTTTTTCCATCACTTTACTAAACAGCCTCTCTAAGGTAATAACGTCCACCCTTTCTGGTAATTTCGAATAGTCACAAGTAGCTAAACTATATTGGGAATCAAAATCATACAACTTAAATGTTACATTTGAGCGCAATAGACTTTCTTTCGTGGTAAAAGAGATAGCAGACTCGTGGATCCTTACAGATAAAGAATGTAACGGAGTTTGTAATCCAGTTCCCATACATTTTATATAACTTTCCTTTAACGTCCATAAATCAAAAAATACTTCGTTCTGGTATCTTCCTGTAATAGCTTTCAGATCTTCGTACTCTATAGGATGAAAAAAGCGTTTAGCTACACCACGGTCTGCGTTATCCCGTTTCTCAATATCCACACCTACATCCCCAGTATCAAAAAGACAAACTACCCAGTCTCCAGAATGAGAGATATTAAAATAGAAAGGAACATCGATATCTATTCCTGGTTTCCATATTAATTCATAATAAAATGAATGTGATTATTAACTTAATCAGATCTTCAAAATAAGCCATTAATTTTTAGGTACATTTGAAAGCCAGTTTTGATACAGTTTATAGGCATCGTTGAGTGATTCGGCTTCATGGATGTCAAAGAATTGCTCTTTTAGTTCATAAGCCTGTCCAAGCAATGGAAGTTTTGAGTCCATACTTGTAGCTTTATCTGGTTATCAAAGTCTGTTAAGTCTTTACTCCTTGTAAGAAGCACATATCATTTGCTAACTTAACAACATGAAACTTTTCTATCACAATTTTAGTGTTGGGTATTACTGTATTAACAGCACTTTTTTAAGGATTCCACAAGTCCATGACTACAAGTTCTATTTTTATTTTATCACTGTCTTGAAGTTTAGATAGGTAACTAATAACCACATCCTTATTTTCGTTTTCGTAAAATATCAATTACCGACTTGTTTTCAACATCTATGATGACACAACGATAGTTTTTAAGTAAATGGACTTCATCAATACCGAGCCATTTAGGAGTTCTAAAATCGGTTTGAGCTTCAAGTTCAACAATGTAGTCATTAAAGATGTTTCGTATAGACTTTTCGTTACCGCTTATTTCCTCTACAACATTGGTAAACATTTTTTAAGACTTGCTTCTTGAATCCATCCAATTAGCCTATTAGTT
>NZ_JAXHDD010000078.1:0-13720 GCF_037072025.1 Pseudogracilibacillus sp. SO30301A
GTTTTGAGTAAGTGTCATGGAAAACGGGCATGTTTCGGTATGAATCGTGACCGTTTTAGGAGTGAATTGTTAGAAACGAAATTCACACAAAAAAACGAAACTATTAGCTAATTATGCTTTAGTTTCGTTCCTTTGTTTCCAAGTTTCCCTTAATTCTCGCTTCTCTTTCGATAAATTCATCGCTAACGAAAAATTCGATATGCTGCTTGAGATTAATTATTTCTCCAGGTAATTTTCCACCGTATTCTCCATCTATATTTAGAAGCATTTTTTCTTTTGGAGTAACTTTTATCCGCTTGGCCTGGGTGTATATTATATGTTCGTCTTCAAGATGATTGCCTCGCAAACCGGCTGTTGCGATTCGTAAAAACTCAGGGAGATTCGTTTTTTTCAAAATTAATAAGTCAAAATATCCGTCATCAATAAGTGCATCTGGAGCTAGTTTCTCAAATCCTCCAACGGAATTTGTATTTGCAACCAAAAACAGCATAATATCCCCTTCAAACACCTTGTCATCATATTCAATTACGGTTGATACAGGCTTTAATGAAGGGAGCATTTCAATTCCTTTAATGTAATATGCTAATTGACCAAGTGCAGACTTTAGTTTAATCGGAACATCATATGTTAATTCTGTTAAGTCTCCACCACCGGCTATATTGATAAAATATTGTTCATTCACTTTTCCAATATCAAGTGCTTTACCATTATCCTTCAATATTATATCAACAGCTTTTTTGGTATCTCGTGGAATCGATAGTGCTCTTGCAAAATCATTTGTTGTTCCAGCCGGGATTACCCCAAGTTTTGGACGAAAATCTGCTTCAGCAATCCCTTGAACCACTTCATTTATCGTTCCGTCTCCACCTGCAACTATCACAACATCATGTTTGCGTTCAACAGCAAGTTTTGCAGCTTCTGTGGCATCTCCTTCTCCTCTAGTCGCATGAGCCGAAGTTACATAACCGGCTAATTCAAATCTTTCCAACACTTTTGGAAGCTCTCTTCTAAAGGTTTCCCGTCCCGCAGTTGGGTTATATATAATTCGTGCGCTTTTCAAAAAAAGACCTCCCTCTTGGAAACAACTTAGAAAAACGATTGTATCGTCAATTCTAAGAATTTTCCCTATCATAGAAAATTTGGCTTATCACCAAGCTTCAGGTGCACTTACGAGTGATTGACGTACTAGTAATGGTGTTGTCACAAATTTATCGGACTAGCGATCTCGCTGTCCCGGAATGTGACGGTTTTAGCCAGTGAGCCAGTGAGCAGTAAGGAAAGTTTTATACTTATCTGCTAAAAAGAAGACTACTACTATTACAAGCAGTAGTCTTTAGTAAATTTTGTTTAAGAGAAATAGTAATATTATCGTTTTTCAATTTCTTCTTTTAGAATTTTATTAACCATTTGTGGGTTTGCTTGTCCTTTGGTCGCTTTCATAACTTGTCCTACTAAGAAACCGAGTGCACGTCCTTTTCCATCTTTAAAGTCATTTACAGATTGTTCATTTTCACCAAGTACTTTATCAACAATCTCACGTAATTGTCCTTCATCTGAAATTTGGACAAGTCCCTTGTCTTTAACATATTTTTCAGGGTCTGTTCCATTTTCAACAAGTTCTGCAAACACTTGTTTCGCAATCTTCGATGAAATTGTTCCATCTTCAATGAGCTTGATCATTTTTGCTAATCCTTCAGGTGTAATCGCAAGATCGTGAAGTTCTTTTACATGCTTATTCATATATGCAGAAATATCTCCCATGAGCCAATTGGAGGCTTGTTTTACATCTGCACCAAGTTTAACCGTTTCCTCGAAGAAATCGGCCATTTCTTTTGTTGCTGTCATAACTCCTGCATCATATTCTGGTAAGTTCATTTCTTCTACATACCGTTTTCTTCGTGCATCAGGTAGTTCAGGAATCTCTTTTCGAATTCGTTCTTTCCATTCATCGTCAATGTATATAGGGACGAGATCAGGGTCTGGTAAAAACCGGTAATCGTCGGCACTGCCTTTTACACGCATCAAAATTGTCTTTTTCGATTTTTCATCATAACGACGTGTTTCTTGCTCAATTACGCCGCCCTCAGATAATATTTTCGCTTGACGTTTTTCTTCATATTCGAGTCCTGCTCGGACAAATGCAAACGAATTTAAATTTTTAAGCTCTGTTTTTGTCCCGAATTCTTCTTGTCCAACTGGGCGTAGAGAAATATTTGCATCACAACGAAGCGATCCTTCTTCCATTCGGACATCGGACACACCAGTATACTGAATAATACTTTTCAATTTTTCTAAATACGCATACGCTTCTTTAGGTGAGCGAATATCAGGCTCTGAAACAATTTCAATTAAAGGTGTTCCTTGTCGGTTATAATCAACGAGAGATCCATCAACTGCGTGGGTTAATTTTCCCGCATCTTCTTCTAAGTGAATGCGTTCAATACCTATTTTCTTTTTGTTCCCATCCACTTCAATTTCAATCCAACCATTTTCCCCTATCGGTTGTTTATCTTGGGATATTTGATAAGCAGCTGGATTATCTGGATAGAAATAATGTTTTCTATCAAACACAGTTTCAGAAGCAATATCACAATTTAGAGCCATTGAAGCTTTCATACCGAAATTCAGGGCTTCTTCATTTAATACTGGTAATGTTCCCGGATATCCCAAATCCTTTGGGTTTATATTTGAATTCGGTTCACTACCGAAAGCATTAGGACTTGATGAAAATATTTTTGACTTCGTTTTTAATTCAACATGGACTTCTAATCCAATAACTGTTTCAAATTTCATTCTTCGGCACCCCCTGTTTCTGGACGCTTTTTATGATGATTTGTCGCTTTTTCATACGCATGTGCGGCACGATAAACTGTTTGTTCGTCAAAATGTTTACCGATAATTTGTAACCCTAACGGCAAGCCTGCTTCCGAAAACCCTGCTGGTACAGAAAGCGCTGGAAGCCCCGCTAAATTTGCAGGAACAGTTAGTATATCACTCGTATACATTTCTAACGGATCTTTAATTTTCTCATCAAATTTAAATGCGGCTGTTGGTGTGGCTGGACCAAGAATAATATCATATTGTGCGAACGCCGCGTTGAAGTCATTTTGAATTAATGTACGGACTTTCTGAGCCTTTCTGAAATAAGCCTCATTATTGTCCCCAGTCAAAACGATTGTTCCCATTAGTATTCGACGTTTTACTTCTTCACCAAAACCTTCTGTTCGTGATTGTTTAAACATGTCGATCATATCTTTAGCGTTATCAGAACGATTACCAAAACGAACTCCATCAAATCTTGCAAGACTTGAAGAGGCTTCTGCATTGGCTATTAAATAATATGCAGCATCCGCATATGCTAAATGCGGTAAAGAAACTTCATCCCAAGTTGCACCTAAAAGCTCAAACATCTGTAGAGCATTTTGAACAGATTCTTTAACTTCTTCAGAAACACCTTCCCCTAAAAACTCTTTCGGCACAGCAATTTTTAGACCTTTAATATCTTCCGAAAGTGCATCTAAGTAGGAAGGAATTGTTTGATTACTGCTTGTTGAGTCATTTTTATCATGGCCTGCAATAACTTCTAATACACGGGCATTATCTTCGACTGTTCTTGTTAAGGGACCAATTTGATCAAGCGATGGTGCAAAAGCAACAAGGCCGAAACGTGAAACAAGACCATATGTAGGCTTCATTCCGACGAGTCCACAAAAAGAAGCTGGTTGACGAATCGAGCCTCCTGTATCTGTTCCAAGCGTATACATAACTTCTCCAGAAGCGACTGCAGCAGCCGAACCCCCACTTGACCCACCTGGTACGTGATCATGGTTCCACGGGTTTACCGTTTTCTTAAAGGCAGAAGTTTCAGTAGATGAACCCATTGCAAATTCGTCCATGTTTACTTTCCCAATCATTAGTGAATTTTCATTCGCTAACTTTTCAGTCACGGTCGCATCATAAAGGGGATCGTTAAAATTTTCGAGCATCTTACTTGCACAAGTTGTCCGAATTCCTTTTGTAACAATATTGTCCTTAATTGCACCAGGAATTGCGGCTAATTTTTTGTCATAATCATTTTCTTTATCAATTTGTTTCGCTTTTTCCAGTGCGCCTTCTTTATTTAACGTTAAAAAAGCTTTGATATCGTCGTCGACTTTTTCTATTTGTTCAAAGGCCATTCCCGCTAACTCTTCTGCTGAAATTTCTTTTTTATGTAACATATTTTCAATTTGTTTAATCGTAAAATTATATAAACTCATTCTCTAACCTCCTTAATCCATGATTGCAGGCACTTTAAATTGACCGTCTTCTTGTTCCGGAGCATTATTTAGTGCTTCTTCCCTTTTATCCCATTTTATTGGTTTATCTTCTCGTAATACATTTTTATTTTGATTACCGTTTGTTGTCGGTTTTACGCCATCCGTATTAATTTCGTTTATTTTCTCAGTAAATGACAATATTTCACTCAACTGCACAGCAAAACTTGCAGCTTCTTCATCTGACAATGCTAAGCGTGCTTGGTCTGCTGTCCGTTGGATGTCTTCTTTCGTAATTTCTGCCATTTCTTTCACCTCCAAAAAATCTTTAAACAATACTGTTCTTCTTTAAAATTTATGATCAATGTTTATTAATAAAAGTTACAACACCCTTGATAATATCAGAAAAACCGACAAAATAGCAACTAATCGCTATTGTTTGGTATAAGCATAATGACGAGTTTTGATATCATTTTAAATTTTTTAGTAGAAAAATTAGAATGACATATAATCCAGATCATTAAAACTACATCTGGATTATATGTCACAATACTTACTTTTACTTTTTATTTTAAGATCTTTCTTTTTGAAGAAGGCGTTCTGTCTCTTCAAATTCTGCTTCGATTTCATCATTCTTTTTATAAGTTAAATTGCTGACAATCACGGTAACAATCAAGTTTAAAATAAACCCTGGAACAATTTCATACAACGTATCTGTTAGTGGAGAGTTCCCCCAAATCATAACTGTAACTGCTCCAACTACCATTCCTGCAATTGCACCACTTGCCGTTATTTTTCTCCAATATAATGTTAATAGAATAATTGGACCAAAAGACGCACCAAAACCTGCCCATGCAAATGAAACAAGCTTTAAAATTGTTTTTGTCTTTGCCCAAGCAAATATTAAAGCAATAATTGAGACGAAAAGAACGGACATCCTTCCAAGAAACACATACCTTTTATCAGAGGCATCTGAATTAATTACTACTTTGTACAGATCCTCAATTAACGCAGAAGAGGTGACGATTAACTGAGAGGATATTGTACTCATAATTGCAGCAAGAACAGCAGCGAGCATTATTCCCGCAACAAATGGATGGAAAATAATCTGTCCAAGCTCGATAAAGACTGCCTCACTATCTGTAAGAATAGCTGTTGGATTTTGGCGAAAATATGCGATCCCGATCAACGCTGTTAGAACTGCTCCAACTAAACTGAGGATCATCCAGCTGATTCCAATTCTTCTTGCCTGCGTTGTTTCTTTTACTGAATTTATCGCCATAAATCTAACAATAATATGTGGTTGTCCGAAGTACCCAAGCCCCCATGCTAAAGCGGAAATAATTACCAGAAATGAAGCACCGGAAACTAGACTTAATAATTTGGGGTCAACTTCACGAATTGTTTGAGCCGTTTCACCAACTCCTCCAGTAAGGAATACACCAAATATTGGCACTAAGATTAAAGCTAGAAACATAATTAATCCTTGAACGGCGTCTGTATAACTTACTGCGAGAAATCCTCCGAAAAGAGTATATGCAATAACAACAATCGAAACGACTAACAGACCAACATGATAAGATAATCCAAATGAACTTTCAAAAAAGACACCTCCAGCCACCATTCCAGATGACACATAAAAGGTAAAGAAAACTAAAATAATGATTCCAGAGGCAATACGCAAGATTCTAGAATTATCCTTTAATCTATTTTCTAAATAACTTGGAATTGTAATGGAGTCATTCGATACTTGTGTGTATACCCTGAGACGTGGAGCTACGAAAATCCAATTCAAATAAGCTCCTGTAGTTAGCCCTATAGCGATCCAAGCTTCCACAAGCCCATATGTATATATTACCCCAGGTAGCCCCATAAGTAACCATCCCGACATATCAGCAGCACCAGCGCTAAGTGCAGTAACAGCTGGACCAAGCGAGCGGCCTCCAAGCATATAGTCCGTTAAATTTGCTGTACGACGATATGCGTACCAGCCAATTAATAACATTCCAATAATATAAATAAGAATGGCAATAAGCTGAAAAATATGATCTGTTGACATAAAACTCACTCCTTTAAGTATTTTTCACTTTTTAATAAAAATTACCGAAACACATACACATGCGTATTGTAATCAATTGAGATAGAAATATACTTCATAACAATAGGCAATCTGGTATATATTCTGCTTGATGATTCTTTATTCAGTTGTGCTATTCATCCCATACTCGGCGTTTTTACCAAGATTACAATAATAAAAATAAGACCCTGTAATATAAAGAATAGGCATGAAAATCACCATGACAGAAAGCCTTGTAAGATTCGGAACTTGAGCCCAATCAGAAAAAATAAAAATCAAAATTCCTATGTTCATTAATAAAACTGCGAAAAGAACTATAACTTTGATCTCTTTTTACATATTTTTTTTAAATCGCCTCAAGCTGTTCGTCTATAATAATGCCATCTTTTAGTGCGTGTTCAAAAAGGAGGATAAAAAGAACCAAGAAGTTCGAGGCGGCGCAGTTTCGAGCAGCGGAATGTATGCATTTAGATACATGAGCGGCGGAGAAACAAGCATTCGTGCGAAATTCGCAGTGTCATTTTTACTGGACTTTTTGAACATCCTCTTTTACCCACTTCTTACCTAAGTAACTTCGTTTTATTTATCTAGATTACCTCCTATACTAAGATCCACTTAAATCCACTCGGTATTCTAGTTTTAACTGCATTATTGTAAAGAATATAAAGTTAGACGAAAGCTTATAAAGCTAAATCTACCCTCTATGTATAATTTATGTTTACATTACTATCATTATATATTTATTTTCATAAAAAAACTATCCAAAGGATCAATTTACATTTAACCTAGGATAGCTTATAAATCTCTTAAAAAAAGAGTTATCTAATCAGGAGATACTGTTTAATCTCCTGAATCATTTGCTTCGCCCTCATTTCATTCGTATGATTGTGATGAACAAATTGATAGCCATTTTCACTAATCCGTTTCCGTTCTTGTTCATTCGCTAAATAATAATCAGCTTTATTCACGACATTTTCAATCGTACAAGCGACAAAATTTTCTCCATCTACAAATCCGAGATCTTCAATATCTTGATTCGTTTCAGCTAACAACAAAGTATTACAAGCAGGTGCTTCAAAAAACTTTAGAACAGCTACTCCTCCGTGTTCACTCCTACTGCCGCAAGTGAAAAAAATCTTTGAACGGTTTAATTCTTTCGCATACCTCTCATTTACCATCAATTTTTCCGTATCTTTTACCCGATGTCCTGGATGAGGATGAAAGACAAAGTCGTCTCTATCTTTCATCTTCCTAAACACCGCATCTCGAAATGCGTATCGATCTTTATAAGGTAATTTCTTTGGTAATCTATGCTTTCCACGATTATTACTGTCTAAATACACTAAGCCCATTAAGAGGGCATCGATATCTTTTTTTAATTCATAATCCTTCATTATATCAGGGTTAATAGACCAGGGTAACCAACAAAGTTTTTCTTCATATTGAGGGAAAACTTTGAGAAAAGGATTTTTTGTAACAGAAAAAATTATATCAATATGATTGTCTTCAAAGTATTGAATTCTTGTTTTTGGCTCCCAATGCAAGTCAATAACAAAGCTGCCAGTAGCTATATTAGTATTTCCTAATCCTTCAATTTTAGGAGCTAGCCCATTTAGCCAAGCAATATCATAATGAAAAATAAAATCAGGTGTTATCTTTATTTTTTTAAGGATATCGTCTATATGTCCATCTTCATGCCAATAATAAACATCTGCAAACTTTTCTAAAGTCTTAACCATTTCCATCTTAGGTCGATGTTTAGCATATTCCCAGATTTTCCTGATTAACACTAGTATTTTAAGTTTATCGGTCATGTTTCATCCACCTTATTGCCATTTGGTATATAGTATGATGTAAAACATAATCTGCATAGACTGTCGCTTTTAAAAGAGAAAAATAAATATTTTGGATGTTGTTTATCCTATCAATTATGATAATTCATTTTGATAATTACTTAACTTTTTATTGAATTCTACAATAATACTCTCCAGTCTATTAATTTGATCCTCCAGTTCTTTTATTTCCTTTTTCGGCACATCATTCTTATCCAATAAATATAAATACAATAATAAACATATATCGTAGTTTTGATGAATATGAATTGTTGAATCTGTACCAGTAATTTTATGTTCACTTATTATCGATTCATTCTCTGCTTCCAGCAACCTTATTATTTTTTTCTCAATCATTTTTTTAATATTATGATCATTGATATCCAAAAAAAGCCCCCCTTATAATCCAACCCGAATGGAATTAGATGCAGGTACCCCGTCATTACTTTCATTAAAATAGACAAATCCCTCTACTATTATTGAAGATTTTAAAGGAAAGTTAATTTGAAAATTTTGAAAGGAGACTGTCTCATCAGATGATAAATATTCCTTACTTGTAGGTATGAAACAAAAATGATTTCTTTGATCTAGATTTTCCAAATTAATTCTTTTCCATTGAAATCCCTGGATGTTTTTTTGTTTTTCCGATAGATATTTTCCTGAAAATTTAAATTCATCCTCTGAATTAACTTTTATTAAAATAAGTGGCCGTTGTTTCTGTTCATTCGAAAAATTTTTAACATAAATACTACCTATGATAAGATTAGAATCCGATTCATGTTCCGGAATTAGAGAATGGTCAAAATAACAAAAAACAAAATCTTTTTCATAAGATGATTCCCTTAATTCAATCATTTCAATGGCTTTTCTTTGTGCTTGTTCGAATTCGTTTTCTATTTTTTTCAATTTTGCCTTTAGATCTAATACCGACATATTAAAACCCTCCTAGTTAAAAAGTAGAGAAGTGGGCAGACCCCCACTTCATAAATATGCTAGGTTTATAAAAATTATTATCCTGGAAAAACGACCGGACACTGTGCAGGAATGATCGGAGTTGAGCATTGCTCCGTAAATACTTCTCTTGGTTGACAAAATGATGCAGGCAACTCTACAGTCACGTTCGTAACAGTTTGAACACTTTGACAAAGATTTAAAGAAACATCAACACTACCTAGTGCTCCTCCAGCACAATTCAATACTACATTACATTCAATGTCAGAAAGTCTAACAATTAGATCTGTACCTTCTGGAGCACACAGAAAGATAGATTCAGGAATCTCAATTGGAATCGGTGCAGTCTGTTCTACAAATGGTGTCGTTCCATTTAATCCTCTAATTTCAACAACAACATTTACTGTGCTTTGAAATGTAACTTTTTGCAATAGTACTTGTTTGCCATCAACTAAGAAAGTACGATCCTGTCTGTCATTTGTTTCCATTACAGCTATCTCTTGGTTAGGAGGTAACCGATTTCCAGCAGCGTCTACTAAATAACATTCAGTCGTCAAATTTGTTACTGCAGGATCGCATGGATCGACAGGTAATACTCCCAAATCAGCAGCCGTGATGGTATTGTTAATATTTGCTTGCAAAATCACCCAATCATACACTTTATCTGTATTTATGCACAACATCTCTGGTCCGATCTGTTTTGGATTTGTACCCATAAACAATCTTCTCCTTCTCTCATATTTGACTTATTCGTTAATAATCTATGTCTGTAAATATTATCTTGCTACGGCTGTGCACCTAATTGTTCCTATTTACTATAATTTAGGCATTAATGAAAAAGTATCATTTAATGTCACATAAAAATTTCTATATTCATACACTTATATCAATATATTGAACTTAACTTTGGGTGATAATATGCTTCAATCAGAAGAAGAGTATATTTTACAATTGGAAAAAAAAATTACTCAACTGGAAAATGAGAAACAACTAATTTATAAACAATACAAACAAACAAAAGAACAACAATTGGAACTAGTTCAAGAGGTACGCGAGTTAAAAAATTATAATCCTTTTAAGTTGGACGTAATATTCAATAATAATAAACAAGTAATCATCTATAATCTGTTACAACAATTTGATCCTTTAATTACCAATAAGGGATTCCTAAGTCATTTAATAGACTCTAAACCAAACCACCATTATACAACGAACAAGATCAAAATAGATTATTATCCCCTAGTAAAATTTGTTCAAGAACTTATTAAAAATAGCAATCCAGAAAAAAAAGTACAAAATATAAACTCAAAAAAGCCCTATCAAGTCATGGTAAAATTTCGTTTGGATTACCCGGAGACTAATTCGATTATGATGATGGACGATATTAATTTTTCTGTACATTCAGAAGAATTACCTAATAATGGAAAGGAGCTTGAAAATAATATGAATGAGAAAAAGGAAACAAAATCAAATCATAAAGAATTTGAATTTAATTTACTTGACGAGGAAAATACTTCCCCAAATGAGCATGAGACCATTAAGGAACTTGAAGAAATTAAGAATTTATTAAAAAACGCTAATGAAGAAAAAAACATAACTTCTAAAAAAACTGAACATGAAACGATGGATCTAAAAAAAGAACTTGAAGAAATTAAAGCTTTATTAAAAGAAAAAAAAGCGAATGAAATGAATGTGCCCACTGAGGATGAGGATAACAGGAGAATAGAAGATAATATTAAGAACACAAACCAGAGCATTACTTTTAGAGAGATCCAAACTGCACAAAGCATCCTGTCTATACCTTCTAAAAAAATTAATACAGTTACAAATGTCAATAGAAACTTAATGAACTTAAAAGTCCCCCGTAAAATATACAATCCTGTTAGATCTCCAAAAGATATGGACAACGAAAAATCGGAAGGAAACAAAGAGATCGGTAAACTGAAAAAACTTAATAATATTCAAAAATACAACAATAATAACTAAAATAATTTATATAAATGAATTGGAACAATAAGGCTGAGACAAAACACGATCAAAATATACGTATACTCTCGGACGGCTATAATGCTAAGTCTTAGGACCGTGCTGACGTTTTGCCACGTTTAAAATTTATGATGTCATCAATACTAGGACGTGCTGTCGTTCATCGGGAACTTAGAGAATATTTCCGGTCAGTTATTTACCACTAACTTATTAATGCGTGTTCAAAAAGGAGGATAAAAAGGACCAAGAAGTTCGAGGCGGCGCAGTTTCAAGCAGCGGAATGTATGCATTTAGATACATGAGTAGCGGAGAAACAAGCATTCGTGCGAAATTCGCAGTGTCATTTTTACCGGACTTTTTGAACATCCTCTATTAGAAATTTCTTTATTAAAACAATTTTGTCTCAGCCTTATCCTTCATTAGCAACGTACTACTATAAACTCCAGATGACTTTTTTTTCACTAAACGTATCTCCAGGAAGCACTGTTTTTAAATCCATTACAATCCCTTTTCCTTCTTTACATAACGATTGCCATTCCGCTCTGTTTTGCTGTATCAAAACTTTATGTGGTACAGCTACTATGAGAATATCTGCCTTATTTAATTCCTCCTTTTCTTTGAGTTGAATCCCATGTTTTAATAATTCATCTTTGGAAGCGTAAGGGTCATGAACCTGAACATTTATATTTAACCCTTGTAACATTTTGACAACTTCTAAAGATTTTGAATTTCGAATATCTGAAATATTTTCTTTGAATGTAATTCCTAATACGGTTACAGTTAAATTTTTAATATCTAATCGATGCTTTACAACCAATTGGAGCAAAGATTTGACAATGTAATTTGGCATTTCATCATTTACTTCTCTAGCACTAAAAATAAATTTAGGATGGTACCCAGCTTGAGTAGATTTATATATCAGGTAATATGGATCTACACCAATACAATGCCCTCCTACAAGTCCCGGAGAAAACGGGATAAAATTCCATTTTGTTTTGGCCGCATTAATAACCTCGTCTGTACTAATATTTAACACATCAAATATAATGGAAAGTTCGTTCATTAAGGCTATATTTACATCACGTTGAGTATTTTCAACGATTTTTGCCGCTTCTGCGACTTTAATGGAAGGTGCTTTATAAATTGTTCCATTTAGAACATGTCGATAAATCATATAAATTTTTTCAACAGTTTCTTTATTCTGACCCGAGATTACTTTTGGAATATTTTTGAAGGTATACTCATCATCCCCTGGATTTATTCTTTCAGGCGAATATCCGACGAAAAAGTCTTTTCCAGCTAATAATTTTGATTTTTTTTCTAAGATTGGTAGACAGATTTGTTCGGTTGTTCCGGGATAAACCGTAGATTCAAAAACAACTACAGTCCCAGGAGTAAGGTTTTCCCCAATTAATGCTGATGCATGTTCCAAAAAAGTGAGATTCGGTTTTTTGGCTGATGTTATCGGCGTCGGAACTGCGACAAAAATATAATTACATTCTTTCAGTCTAGATGCCTCTGTTACAAATTCAATATTTGCCTTTTGTAATATAGAACTAGAAAAATGTTGCGTCGGATCTTCATTATTTTTTAACATATTAATTTTACTTTCATCTATATCAAATCCAAGAACATCAAATTTTTCTGAAAAGGCTAGTGCCACCGGAAGACCTACATATCCTAACCCCACAACACCTACCTTAGGGTTTGGATTTATCTCACGCTTAACATCGTTTATTTTTGGAAGATAGTTTAAATATTGTTTGATGACTTCACTAAGCTTAACAATATCATTAATCATAATCGAACTATTATCCTTTCCTGCATCAAGGGTTATTTCTACAAAACTCTGACATAAGTCTCGTAACTTACTTATTTTTTGATCAATTTTACTAGATTGTACTCTTGAATTTATATTAATGAAAAAAAATAAAGATGGATCAAGCTTCTTTTCAATCATCCATTCCATTGCCTCATCTAATACACTACTAGCCATATCAATATTTTTTTGGCGGAATGGATAAATAATAGGAATGGATGACTTTTTTTTAACTTCTTTTTTTTCAATTAACTTATAATCATCTGTTTTGAAAGACTGTTTTAAATGATATTTGATTAATTCATGCTTCCCTAAAAAAAGCACAGTACAATTATCTATCATATCCATTTCCTTTCAAATTCTTTTAGTAATGTTATATGCAATTCAAAAGTTGTTGTTCAGGTTTCAAAATAAAAAAGGCATTTCAAATAAGTAATATTTATGTATTGAATTAGATTTATTAATTTTAATAGGCAATCCTTATAGTTTCCTACTAGTGCGTAAATATAATTAGTTTGGTCCGAGTTAGATGCCGTTATAGTTTTACAACAACTTAATACGCTAAAAGTAAAGCTAAATATTCTATTAAATTAGTCTGTTCAAATAAAAATAGTCAAAGTTGTTGTTATTCTAAGCAGAAGGAGGATATAGTGTGAAAACAAAATCAGTGAAACACTTCTATGTAAAATATTTCTAAGGGCACACCAAATAAGCCACAAAAAATGCACTTTTTTTGGTGGTTATCTGATGATTGTAATCGCTGAATCCCGTCAGTGCGCTGAATAATTTTGTAATTCGC
>NZ_JAXHDD010000079.1:0-13253 GCF_037072025.1 Pseudogracilibacillus sp. SO30301A
TATTACAAGCATTTAAAATTAGAAAAGTGGAAGTCCCCGATGTAGTGTAGAACTTTTTTATGAAAGTTCCACCACAACGGGGATTTTCATGATAGTTGGGTTGAACATGAGCTTAACGGATAAAACATATTTGTAGAAAAATCCCCTTCAGAAATATTCCAAAGGGGATTACGAAAATAGTGTTTTATTTAGCTGTTTGAAATTTTTGTTTCAAAACACGATTCAACGCGATTTCATGTGCATCCACCGTTTTTTCAATGTCTTCTAATGTATGGGCTATGGACATAGAGTATCGGTTTAATGGTTTTAAATAAATTCCTAAATCCAATAATTCTGTATCAATTTTTTCGCGAAAATCGGTGTCTGCTTTCCACATATCACGGTAGTTTTTTATCGGTTTTTTCGTAAAGATAATATTAAAAATACTTCCCATTCCTATCGTTTGCATGTCAATCTGATAGGAGGTATAAAGTTTTTCCAAACGTGTACGTAATAACATTGTATTTGAAATTAAATTTTTTAATAATTGGCCAGTTTCTAACATGCGGATTGTTTCCATCCCAGCAGCTAAAACAAGTGGGTGGCCGTTATACGTACCACTATGGAAGACGATCGATTGGGTTGCTTTACTATCTCCACCAACAGCGAACACATCTCCTTTAGCATTAGCAGCACTTTGCATCATAATTTCTTTTTTACCACCAACGGCTCCAACTGGTAAACCTCCACCCAATACTTTTCCGAGTGCGGTTATATCTGGTTTGATACGATACAGTTTCTGTGCCCCACCTATATCGACACGAAATCCGGTTTTTACTTCATCGAAAATGAGGAGAATATCAAGTTCTTTCGTCAGCTCCCTCAATCCTTGCATATAGGAATCATCAGCTGGGATGTAGCCTCCTTGTATTGGTTCTAAAATAATTGCGGCAAGTTCATTTGCATGTTTTTTCAACAAAATTTCAGTTGCTTCTAGATCGTTAAATGGGAAGACGATTGTATTTTCCTGTTCGTCTAAAGGAATGCCACTAGACTCCAATACTGGTGTAGGTGATTCAGCTTTCCCAGCATTTTCTTTACTCGGGTTAATGCTTACAAGAACCTGATTTAAACCACCATGGTAATGACCCTCGAATTTTCCAATTTTGGGCTTCCCTGTATAGGCTATGGCTAAACGGATAGCTAGTAGAACTGCCTCTGTACCAGAATTAGTAAATCTCACTTGATCCATACTTGGATAAAGGGCTACTAATTTTTCGGCCATTTCCACTTCTAACTCATGTGGTGTTCCAAAAATAATCGTTCCTGAATTTGTTAACTGGTTGATGGTTGCTTGCATCACTTGCGGATGACCGTGTCCAGTAATTAATGAGCCATAACATAAGGAATAATCAATATATTCCATACCATCAACGTCGATTAGCTTGCTGCCTTTTCCTTCTTTCATGAATATTGGGTTTGGAGCAAAGTGTTTAATGTTTGCAGTTACACCTCCTGGAATCACCGTTTCCGCATGCTGAAACATTTTAGAAGATGTTTGTTTATCAAACAATGTAACATCTTCTTTTACATTGACCATTTGTATCGCCTCACATATAGTTTTTCGCAAAATTGAATTTGCTAAGATAACATCGAGTAAAAAATGTTATCTTATTATAAGTATATGCAAGTAAAATTATTTATGCAACATTTATTTCATAATATAAAAAAAATGAATATAAAATTTCAAAATATGACCAAGCTAATAAAAAACATCGTAGCGATCCCATAATTGTTCGAAGTTTTCGAGACGCTCTTTCATGTTTACTTCTTTTTTATTTCCGATATAAGCGATTAATGTATTAATGACACTTAGAGGTGCAACAAAGGAGTCTAAAAATGATTGCATATTACTAGATGCAAAAAGAGCAATAGTAGCGTAAGCAGTGATTGGAGATGAAAAATGATCGGTTAATGCAATTATTTTGGCATTTTTTTCGGCGGCGTAAGAGACGGCATTGAGCGTACTTTTAGTATATCGAGCATAGCTAATCCCGATAATGACATCTTTTTCATTCACATTATAAATTTGGTCGAAAGCCGCTTCTGTCGTGTGAACCAATTCACTTTTTCCAAACATAATATTTAAATAATACTGTAAGAACGTACCTAATGATAAAGCACTTCGATTCGAAATAATATAAATGCGTTCAGCATCTAAAATGTACTCCGCAGCCCGTTCAAAATCTTCAGGATTTAATTGTTGCATTGTCGTTTGGATATTTTTAATATCATCATTAAAATTATCGTAAATTGCCTTTTCCGTTTCACTGTATGTGGAACGTGACATCGTTAGACGTTCCACTGTATTTAATTGCTTTTCAATCGAAGTAGCTAATTGTTTTTGCAGATCATTATATCCTGAAAAACCTAGGAAGGTAGCAAAACGAACGACAGTTGCTTCACTAACTCCAGTCATTTTTGCTAATTTTGCTCCAGTTATAAAAGGAATCGAATGCGGATTTTCCAATATATAATCCGCAATTTTATGTTGCGATTTACTCATGCTATCTCTTCTTGAACTAATGATTCGGTAGATGGTTGGATTAGACATGGAGTACTCCTTTCAAGACGGCTTGCATCCATCGTAAAATATCTTCATAAACTTCTTCTTTGTTAAGTTCATTGATAAGTTCATGTCGTAAATTTTCATATAATTTAAATGAAATGTGTTTATATCCATGTTGTTGGTATAGTTCATAAACCGCTTCAACGTCTTTTCCTAACCCACCGACAGGGTCTTTATCACCAGAAATAAAAAAAATCGGTAACGTCTTTGGCGTTTTTTCTAGCTCTTCTTTATGATGGATCAGTTCAATCCCACTAATTAAATCAATGTAAAAACTGGTTGAACAAATAAATCCACAATTATTATCTTCTATATAAGCGTCAACGGCTTTTTCATCACATGTTAAAAAATCAAAATCAGTGCGAACTGGTGAAAATGCTTTATTAAAATTCCCGAAAGTGAGCTTATGGAGAAGCGGACTTGGGGTTCGTGGTCCTTTCCTTTTCCGTTCCCATTTTGCGAGCAGTAAACCCGCCTTGCCGAGTAACCCTTGATCTCCACCTGTCCCTGATAAAATAGCCCCTTCTATCTCAGCGCCATATAATTGAATATATCGTCTTGTTAAAAAGGAACCTAAACTATGCCCGAAAATAAAGACTGGGATCTCCGGCTGTTCTTCTTTGATGATATTTGTTAATTGCTTCATATCGGAGACAACTTTTTCAAACCCGTTTTCTTCAGCAAAAAATCCTCGGTCATCAGGTGCTTGAATGGTACCACCGTGTCCTCGGTGATCATTCCCATAGACAATAAAGCCTTGAGCGACTAAAAATGAGCAAAAATCTTCATAACGAAGAACATGTTCTGCCATTCCGTGAGAAATTTGCACAATGCCTTGTATATTTTCTTTTTTTGGATTCTCCCAGCGATATGCATTGATTTTTGTGTCATCTTCAGAATAAAAATAAAATTGTTTACGCTCCAATTATATTCCTCCTCGTATTCACTAAAATTGTTCCTTGGCGGAGACTAGGAAAGTATTCCTTTTGCATACGTGCATCGAATGCTCCCACTATAAGTATTGTAAATAAGCACGTGCAGTATTCCCAATCAGCGTGTTTTATTTAGTGAATTTAAGATTCTATTATTAATGTACCATAACTTTCCACTAATCATAACTAATCACCTATTTTCATATAATCATGATTATGCATAAATTATGTATAATATTAATCCTTTTAAAATGGCTGCTATATAATTAATATACTTAATGAGAAGTAAATATTTAAAAAACTTATAAATATACTATTGATTTTATTTTTATACAGTTTATAATGATAATTATTATAGAGAATTTAGGAGTGGATGAATAATGAAAATTGCAATTATTGGAGCAACTGGTTATGGAGGAGCAGAATTAGTGCGAATTTTGCGCCAACACCCACGTGTATCCATTCACTCTGTTCATGCATCAAGTTTATATGGTGAACCGCTTCATAAAAGTTTTCCACATATGCAAAACGTAGTAGCAGAGCCGCTTCAAGCTGTTAATGTAAAAAATATGGCAAAAGAAGTAGATCTAGTATTCATGGCAACACCTTCTGGAGTAGCAATGAATGTAGCGCCACAATTTTTAGCTGAAGGTGTAAAAGTTATTGACTTATCGGGTGATTTTAGGATTACCGATCAAAAAGTTTATGAACAATGGTATGGAATCGAAGCGGCTGATAAAGATTTATTAGCGTCTGCGGTGTATGGTCTTACTGAATGGATTGATGTGGATTTATCCGAAGTTAAACTTATCTCAAATCCTGGATGTTACCCTACGTCAGTACTATTAGGACTTGCGCCACTTATTAAAAATGAACTTATTGATGAAAAATCAATTATTGTTGATGCGAAAACTGGAGTTAGCGGTGCAGGAAAAGGACTTTCTGCTGCAACTCATTTTTCAGAGACAAATGATAATTTTAAAATATATAAAGTGAATGAGCACCAACATACACCAGAAATTGAACAGATGCTCTCAAGATGGAATGATCTAACTGGAGCGATTACGTTTACGACACATTTAGTGCCGATGACACGAGGAATTATGGCGACAATGTATGCAACAGTAAAAGAAAAAACAACAACAAAAGAACTGATTGAGTTATTTAAAGAAAGTTATGAAGATAAATATTTTGTCCGTGTCCGTGAAGAAGGAAAGTTTCCGAGTACGAAAGAAGTTTATGGATCGAATTTTTGTGATATTGGAGCAACGTATGATGAAAGAACGAACCGAGTCATCGTAGTTTCCGTAATTGACAATCTTGTAAAAGGAGCCTCCGGTCAGGCGGTACAAAATATGAATAAAATGTTAGGTATCGATGAAAAGACGGGAATTGATCTTATGCCAGTTTTCCCATAACGTGAGAATGTAAGTTTCAGCAAGCAATAATTAATCGTGATGAGTTACAATTTACTATTTTAGCGAAGGAAATACAAAGAGATTTAAGGTCGGCTCTGTGGCCTACGTCAACATTAGAACGGTACTGTCCGTCGTGGGAGCAAAGGCTCAACAGCCGAGCGCGAAAAACGGAGTGAATTTCGGTAGTGCCAGACCAATTATATGTTAAGTCTAGGATAAAAGGGGAATAAGAATGAGTGAACTGAAGACAAAAGTAAGACAGGTAGAATCAGGTTCTATTGTTACTCCATCCGGCTTTCAAGTAGCTGGATTACATTCGGGAGTAAAAAGAAAGCGAAATGATTTAGGAGTTGTTTATTCGGAAACACCTGCAAATGCAGCAGCTGTTTATACGTTAAATCAAATTCAAGCAGCACCACTCGGAGTTACCAAAGAAAGTATAGCTACTGAAAATAAAATTCAAGCAGTTATTATAAATAGTGGAAATGCAAATGCTTGTACAGGAAAACAAGGAATGCTTGATGCTTATAGTATGCGAAAAACAACAGCTGAAAAATTTACTATTCCAGAACATTATGTTGCGGTTGCTTCAACAGGAATTATTGGACTCGATATGCCGATGGATAAAATCACACCACATATTGCTAAGTTAGCGGTAGGAAAAACGGAGAAACATGCAACAGATTTTGGGGAAGCGATTTTAACGACAGATACATTTGCAAAATCTACATGTTTTGCAACAGAGATTGATGGCAAAAAAGTTTCCATGGCGGGAGCGGCAAAAGGATCCGGAATGATTGAACCAAATATGGGAACGATGCTCGGATTTATTACGACAGATGCAGAGATTGATTCAACTTCTCTTCATCTTGCATTAAAGCAAGTTGTTGATGCGACCTTTAATTGCATAACCGTTGATGGCGATACATCTACAAATGATATGGTTGTCGTTTTAGCGAATGGATTAGCGGAAAATAACACGTTAACACCGGAACATGAAGACTGGGATACATTTATTGAATTATTAACAAACACTTGTGAAGATTTAGCGAAGCAAATTGCTCGGGATGGGGAAGGGGCAACAAAGCTAATTGAAGTAAATGTAAAAGGCGCAAAAACGGATGAAGATGCTAAAAAAATTGGCAAATCAATTGTAGGTTCTTCCTTAGTTAAAACAGCCGTTTTCGGGACGGACGCCAATTGGGGGCGAGTCATTGCTGCGATTGGCTATAGTGGAGCGGAAGTGAATCCTGAAACAATTAATATGTCTATTGGTACGATGCAACTGTTAAAAAACAGTGAACCGATTGGATTTTCCGAGGAAGACGCGACAGCGTACTTACAAAATGACACGATACAAATCAACGTAGATTTGAAAATAGGTAATGGAAAAGGAAAGGCATGGGGTTGTGACCTCACGTATGACTATGTCAGAATTAATGCCAGTTATCGCTCGTGAAAGGAGTATAATCGTTGGATAACAGTATCGTTTTAAAATGTGGTGGTAGTTCCATCAATGAATTATCAGATGATTTTTTTAAAAACATCCAAGCATTACGGGATGCAGGACTAAAACCAGTTATCGTCCATGGCGGTGGGCCTGCGATAAAAGATATGCTAGAAAAATTAGAAATTGAGTTTGAATTTATTGATGGATTGAGAAAAACGACTGAAGCGATGATGGATGTCGTGGAAATGGTTTTATCTGGTCATGTCAATCCTGCGCTTACAAGACGAGTTAACCAAACGGGGATAAAGGCAGTTGGTGTATCCGGGGTGTTAGAAGCGACGCCAATTAATTATGAACGCTATGGATTTGTTGGTGAAGTTACTCATGTTGATACAGCATATATTGCGCAATTATTAGAGCTTGATATTGTGCCAGTAATTTCTCCAATAGCAATCGGTTCGGATCAGAAGAGGTATAACGTAAACGCAGATACAGCGGCCGGAGCAGTCGCAGCAGCGCTTAATGCAAAACAATTAATCTTTGTAACAGATGTTCCAGGTATTTTAAAAGATGGAGATCTTTTAGAAACGGTGACAATTGAAGAGATTGAAACGATGATTGAAGATGGAACAATCTATGGTGGAATGATACCAAAGGTAAAAGCAGCTATGAAAGGCTTATCGATCGTAAAAGAAGTCATGATCGTAAACGGAAAACAATCCGAACTAAAAAATACAACAACATTAACAGGAACAACAATTAAAGTAAGTGAAGGCGTGAAGGTATAAGCGTGTAATTGAGGGAATTGTGACGTTACGCTTGTGCTTCATGCATATTGTCGATGTACCATGCGAAGTGACTCGTGTATCATGCAGAGTCGTGATGCAACATGCGAAGTGGTTCGATTATCATGCAAGTTGTGATGTACCATGCGAAGTGGTTCGATTATCAAGCAGAGTGTCAGTCCAACATGCAAATTGAATTGATGTTGAGAGCTATTTGTGTGTGTTGATTAGTTGCAATTTACTATCCACTATACGAGTGTAGTGTATTTCGTAGCGGTATATCACGTGGTAACTTTGTTTGGATACTTGCGGAGCAAATTAACCTAAGTTACTGCACAGTTTATGGATATTGCACAAGATTTTTAGAATAAAAGTTAGGAGATGTTAGGACGATGGCATTATTTCCAACGTACAATCGCTATGATCTAGCTGTAAAAAGTGCAGACGGAACGATTGTAGAAGATATAAACGGGAAAAAGTATCTTGATTTTGGAACCGGAATAGGCGTTTGTAATTTAGGACACCGTCATCCGGCCGTGCAAGAAGCAATTGAAAATCAATTAAATAACTATTGGCATGTGTCCAATTTATATAAACAGCCTATTCAGGAAGAAGTCGCAGAACTAATTACAGAAAACAGTCCCGGAGATTCAGTATTTTTCTGTAATAGTGGAGCAGAAGCAAATGAAGCGGCCATTAAACTCGCAAGAAAAGTATCTGGAAAAGAAAAAATCATTACATTTAACCAGTCTTTTCACGGCCGTACATTTGCAACGATGGCGGCAACTGGCCAAGAAAAGGTACGAATTGGCTTTGGATCAATGCTGGAGTCATTTGCATACGCAACGTATAACGACCTTGAATCAGTAAAAAAATTAATGGATGAAAATACGGCAGCTGTCATGTTGGAAGTTGTGCAAGGTGAAGGTGGCGTCATCCCGGGTAATGAAGACTTCATCAAGGGTCTTGCCACACTATGTAAAAAGGAAAATATCTTGCTCATTGTCGACGAGATTCAAACAGGGATTGGCCGTACTGGTGAAAAATTCGGTTTCGAACATTACGGAATTGAACCAGATATTTTTACACTTGCTAAAGGACTTGGAAATGGTCTTCCAGTAGGGGCAATGGTAGCGAAACAAGAATATGCTGCAGCTTTTGGTCCAGGTTCTCATGGATCAACATTTGGCGGGAACCCACTTGCAATGTCTGCTGCAAAAGCAGTGTTAACTACTGTTTTTGCAAGTGAATTTTTACAGGATGTAATGGAAACTGCACACTATTTACAAGAACAATTAACTGAACATATTAAACCATTAGATTTTGTAAAAGAGATTCGTCAAAAAGGATTAATGGTAGGAATAGAGTGTCAAACTCAAGCCACCCATCTTGTACCTAAGTTAATGGATAAAGGTATTTTAGTCTTAAGTGCAGGAGAAAATGTCGTACGACTGTTACCGCCGCTTACGGTTTCAAAAAACGAAATCGCAAAAGCGGTAATGACATTGAAAGATGTTTTACAAAAAGAAGAAATTATGTTATAAATAAATAATATTGCAACAAGTGCAAATTTTAATCTTTCGTACTTGTTGCAAAAAATATACACATTTATGCATAAAGATACATCTTTGTGTAAAAACATTCGTTTTTCAATAAAAGTAAGTTTATATGAGGAGGCAACTTGGAATGCCCAAGGAGAAGCAAATAAACAAGGTTTTAGTTATTGGATCAGGTCCAATCGTCATTGGGCAGGCAGCTGAATTTGATTATGCAGGAACGCAAGCTTGTTTAACCTTAAAAGAAGAAGGCTGTGAAGTTATTCTTATCAATAATAATCCTGCAACAATCATGACAGATGAGAATGTCGCCGACCGTGTTTATTTTGAACCATTAACTGTTAAAAATATCGAATCAATTATACAAAAAGAAAAACCGGATGGGATATTAGCGTCAGTTAGTGGGCAAACCGGTTTAAACTTGGCATTTAAATTACAAGACAAAGGAATTATTACTAAATATAATTTAAAAGTTTTAGGGACTCCTATTGATTCAATTATGCAAGGGGAAGACCGGGATAAATTTAGAAATTTGATGCAAGTAATCAAAGAGCCGATTTCAGAAAGTACCATCGTTGATAATTTGGATGATGCGCTAGCCTTTAGTGAGGAGGTAGGCTATCCGATTATAGTAAGACCTGCGTATACGTTAGGAGGTTCAGGAGGCGGGATTGCAACCGGTGAAAATCAACTTATTGAACTCGTTTCTCGCGGCTTAAGAGCAAGTCCTATTAACCAATGTTTGATTGAAAAAAGCATTGCTGGCTGGAAAGAAATTGAGTTTGAAGTAATCCGAGATCAAGCAAATGATGCGAGCATCGTTTGCCATATGGAAAATATCGATCCAGTTGGCGTGCATACAGGGGATTCGATTGTCGTTGCTCCAATTCAAACGTTATCCGCTGAGGAAATTCAGATACTTCGAGATGCGTCCTTAAAAATAGTAAAAAAGCTTGGTATTATCGGAGCTTGTAATGTTCAGCTTGCCTTTGAGCCAAAAACGAAAAAATATATCGTCATTGAAGTAAACCCAAGGGTTAGTCGTTCAAGTGCACTTGCTTCAAAGGCAACAGGATATCCTATCGCCAAAGTTGCTACAAAATTAAGTTTAGGTTATACATTGGCTGAAATAAAATATGGTAAAACTGGTGAGTCACTTGCAACATATGAACCAGAATTTGATTATGTCGTTGTGAAATTTCCGTGTTGGCCTTTTGATAAACTAACTACAGCAGATCGCAGGCTCGGAACGCAAATGAAAGCGACCGGAGAAGTAATGGCAATTGAAAAAACAGTTGCTGCGGGACTGCAAAAAGCAGTGCGTTCGCTTGAATTAGAAGGAGAAGGGTTAACGTTACCGATTTTACAAAAAATGAAAACCGGCGAACTTCGCAAATTAGTGTTCAATACAGATGATCGTCGGTTTTTTGCAATTCTAGAACTAATGAGACGCGGTGTAGATGTTGTAGACATTCAAAAAGCAACGAAAATTGATGCTTTCTTTTTGCGTGAGATGGAAATGCTCGTTCGGTTAGAAGGGGAAATTTTAAAAAGTACCATTGACAGTGTCACGATTGAACAGATGCTGACGTTTAAGCAATATGGTTTTACTGATCAGTGGTTAGCTAACATGTGGCAATGTCCAGTTTCAGACATACAAAAGAAACAAAACCAATTTTCCATTTACCCGGAGTACGAAATGATCGATGCTTTTACAGAATCAAAAACAGAAAATGCAGTCTATTATTATGCAACATGGGATAGTGGAGAAACACCGAAAATTGAGAATGTCACGAAAGAAAAAGTGCTTATTATCGGTTCAGGACCTATTCGTATCGGGCAAGGAATTGAATTTGATTACTGTTCTGTTCAAGGCATAAAGGCTTTACAAAAATACGGGTTTGAAACTGTTTTAATTAATAATAACCCGGCAACTGTAAGTACTGATTATGAACTTGCTGATAAGTTATATTTTGAACCAATAACAGCAGAAGATGTGCTCCATGTAATGAAACATGAAAATATAACGAAGGTAATCGTACAGTTTGGTGGGCAAACGGCAATTAATTTAGTGAAAGAATTGGAAGCAGCTGGTGTTGAGTTGCTTGGATCGACAATGGATACAATTGATGTTTTGGAAGATCGGGATCGCTTTTATCAATATTTAAAGAGTATAACTGTTCCGCATATCCCAGGGCAAACAGCAATGACAGATGAAGACTTAATTGCAAAAGCGCGTAAAATTGGTTATCCGGTACTTATCCGGCCGTCATATGTGATAGGTGGAAAAGGAATGGAAATTATTCGTTCAGAGGAACTTTTGGAAAAATTTATTTCAAAAAATTTAAACGCATCCTCTTATCCAATTTTAATTGACGCGTATTACCCGGGTAAAGAAGTAGAAGTTGATGTCATTACAGATGGAGAAACAATCTTTATTCCGGCTATTTTCGAACATATTGAAAAAGCGGGTGTCCATTCCGGTGACAGTATGGCAGTGACGCCACCGATTTCTTTATCGGAGACGGTTAAGGAGCAAATTGTCGATTATGCCGAAAGAGTAGCAACAAACATTGATTTTAAAGGGATTTTCAACATTCAATTTGTTATCTATGAAGACATATTATATGTGCTTGAGGTAAATCCACGAGCTTCAAGAACGGTACCAATCGTATCCAAAGTTACAGATATTAATATGATCGAGCTTGCAACAAAGACATTACTCGGAAGGTCTTTAAAATCACTTTGTGGGAAAGTGAAATTATTCCCTGAAAATAAGTTTTATACAGTAAAAGCACCGGTATTCTCCATAGATAAATTACCGGGGGTCGATCCTAAGTTAGTTCCAGAAATGAAATCAACCGGTGAAGTGATCGGAATGTCAAAGAGCTTATCTAAAAGTATAACAAAAGCATTTTTATGGAGTGAAGAATTAACTAATTCGTATAGGAAGGAAGATAAAGAAATTTTCCTAACTAAAAATGAAGCAAGTTTTCTAAAAGTGGGAGCAAGACTTGCTGAAATCGGTATTACAGCAAAATATTCAGAAGACTTCGGCGAAAATGTACCATTTAAAGATATGGAGGACTGGATGCGTTCTAAAAATGCGTTTGCCATTTATAGTCCTGAGGAAAATGGGGCTTTTCGTGAAAGAGCGTTGGAATTTAATTTAATCGTCATGACCTCAGAAGAAACCGTTCGTGCGTTTTCAATGATGACAAATAAAAAAGTGGATATAGTGGGAATCCACGAGTTAGTAAAAAGAGCTAATCAAAAGGAAGTGGTGTTTTTATGAATCAACCCGTAGTGCTACAACAGATGAAAAGTAAATTAAATGGAAAAGATTTTTTACAAATAAGTGATTTTACAAAAGATGAACTGATGGACTTAATTGAATTTGGAATTAAGCTTAAAAATATGCAAAAACTTGGAGAACCTCATCGTTATCTAGAGGGAAAGACGCTTGCGATGATTTTTGAGAAATCATCAACGAGAACTCGTGTCTCTTTTGAAACGGGAATGTACCAGCTTGGTGGTATGGCGCAATTTTTAAATAAAGATGATATCCAAATGGGTAATGGCGAAACAGTGGCTGATACAGCAAAAGTGCTCTCCCGGTTTGTTGATGCGATTATGATCCGGACATATGGGCACGATATTGTTGTGGAATTAGCGGAAAATGCAACCGTTCCTGTCATAAACGGCCTAACAGATGATGCGCATCCGTGTCAAGTAATGGCAGATTTAATGACCATTTATGAAAAGAAAGGTTCATTTAATGGGTTGAAACTCACTTTCGTCGGGGATGGAAATAATATGTCACAGTCCCTGCTCATGGGGTGTGCGATAATGGGTATTGATTGCTATATTGCGGTTCCTAAAGGTAATGAAATTAAAAAAGGCATTTTTCAGATGGCAAAAGAGAAAGCGAAACTTTCTGGAGCTAAAATTGTGCAGACATATGATGCGCAAGAAGCAGTAAAAGCTGCCGATATTATTTATACAGATGTCTGGGCCAGCATGGGCTGGGAAGGAGATCTTCAAGCACGGCTAGCAGAGTTTGCAGATTATCAAGTAAGCGAGGAACTTGTAAACGGCGCGAAAGATGATTACCTATTTATGCATTGTCTTCCAGCAAAACGTGGCGAAGAAGTAGCGGCAGCAGTAATCGATGGCGAAAACTCCGTTGTCTTTGATCAAGCAGAAAACCGTCTTCATGTACAAAAAGCTATTTTAGCCACATTGGTATAATAAACAGCCGCTAACCATTGTGAATGTGGTTGGCGTTTTTTATGAGCTTGAGTTCTTTGAGAAATAACGCCACATTCTTCGAAGAATTGGCTCATCTTCGGATAAAACGGCACATTCTTTCAAGAGATTGGCTCATCTTTGGATAAATCGGCACATTCTTCGAAGAATCGGCACATCCTTGGATAAAACGGCACATCTTTCGAAGAATAGGCTCATCTTTGGATAAATCGGCACATTCTTCGAAGATTTGGCT